>JASGCL010000011.1 GCA_030054115.1 Hydrotalea sp. | reverse complement strand
CCACCATGCGCGGCCGACCACGCCATGGGGTCGGCCATGAATTGTTCGACCAGCGATAGGGTTTTTGTATCGAACAGGTTTTTTTCCTTGGCATGGGCAAAAACATCGTCCGCCGTGGTCAGGTGATGCAGGGTGATATCCATCGCCGCCATGTCCGCCGCCAACCCAAAAATGCCGTAATAAAAAATGACAAACGAATCATTGCACAAAAATTCGGCCTGGCGCAACCCCTTAACAAAATTTATTTTACTGCCCCCGTTGGTCGCCAAATCCTCCACCAACAACGCGCGCGCGCCGGGTTGCGAACCTCCCTCAATACTTGCGTTCATGCCGTAACCTTTTGGTTTTTTGCGCACATAAACCATCGGCAAATGAAATCGTTCGGCCAAGCACATGGCGTAGGGAATGCCCGCCGTTTCACCACCGGCCATCACCGAAATATTTTTTTGTTTTACGACCGGCGCAATTTTTTCCATCCCCATGTCCATCAGCATTTTTAATTCGGCGGGGTGAAATATCGGCGCGCGGCAATTCATGTATATCGGGCTTTTTATCCCCGATGCAAATTGATATGGCTCGTCGCGAAAATTAACCGCGCCGATGCGCCACAAAATTTCCGCGGTTTTTTTGGCAATGTCGTCGGTCATGGATTTTTCTTACCATGGTATTTATAACCTGGGCAAGGGCGAAAATCGCGCCGCAAAATTGCGGGCTTAATACTCAATTCCCTTTTGCGCCTTGATGCCGGCTTTGAACGGGTGTTTGACCTCGGTGCATTCGGTTACCAAATCGGCCATCTCGACCAACCAATCGGGCGCGTTGCGACCGGTGATAACAATATGTTGCGTCGCGCGTTTGTTGGCCAATATTTTTTGCACCACGTCATGTTCCAAATAATTATAACGAAGCACGATGTTCAATTCATCCAGCAAAAGCAAATCAATCGCCGGGTCATTTATCATCTTCACCGCCTCCTGCCACGCGCGGTCGGCCGCCGCCATGTCTTTTTGCCTGTCCTGGGTGTCCCAGGTAAAACCCTCGCCCATCCGTTTGAAAACACAATTTTTTTGCACGCTGAGAATTTTTTCCTCGCCGGTCGGCCACGCCCCCTTAACAAATTGCACCACACCGACTTTGAAATCATTGCCCAAGGCGCGGGTTACCAACCCCATGGCGGCCGTCGTTTTGCCCTTGCCCTTGCCGGTGTAAACCATCAACAATCCCTTTTCGGCGGTGATATTGGCGAGCATCTTATCCCGCGCCGCCTTTTTCTTCGCCATTTTTTCGTGGTGGCGGGCGTTCAATTCTTCTTCAGAAAAATCTTTATATTTATCGTCTTTCATCAAAACGTTACACCGCTTCCGCCCCAGAAATAATTTCTATCAATTCCTTGGTGATTTGCGCTTGGCGCGACCGGTTATAGGTGATGGTTAATTTGTTAATCATGTCCTTGGCGTTGCGCGTCGCATTATCCATTGCGGTCATGCGCGCCCCCTGTTCAGAGGCAAAAGATTCCAACAACCCGCGATAAACCTGGACCGCCAAATTTTGCGGCAATAGTTTTGCCAAAATTGCTTCTTCGTCGGGGTCAAATTCGGTAACCGATTGTTCTGACGTTTTTGCCTCGTTGACCGGTTTTTTATTATCCTTTTGATTATCATTCGATGCCGTCGCGGCCTGGAAAGGTATCAAGGACAATGGCGTCACGACTTGCGTCAGGGCCGACACATATTTGGTGTAAAACAATTGGCATTCGTCAATCTCGCCGGCGTTAAACAGCGCGATGATTTTTTGCGCCAACATATCGGCACCATCAAATTGCGGCAGTGGTTTGCATAATTCTTCAAAATCGGCCAGTATATTTTTTGCAAAATCGCGGCGCAATAAATTAATGCCCTTTCGGCCAACCACCATCAGGCTGACGCTGTGGCCCTCTTGTTGCAGGGCACGAATTTTTTTGCGCGTTTCCTTAACCATTGTGCCATTGAACCCGCCGCACAACCCACGGTCAGATGTTATGACCAATAATAATATTTTTTTGTTTTTTGTCGCACCGCGCCCAGCCAACAACAATGGCGCGTCGCTCCCCATGCCGGCCGATAATTTGGCCAACATGGTTTCCATTTCGTTGGCATAGGGCCGTGATTGCGCAACGCGGTCTTCCGATTTTTTTAATTTCGCGGCCGCAACCATTTTCATGGCCGAGGTTATCCGTTCGGTCGATTTAACCGTTTTGATTCGATTGCGTAGGTCTTTTAATGACGCCATGGATTTTATCTTATTTCTTTATTACCAATTTGTTAATACGCGTCCATTGCCATCTTTAAAATTTCGTCCTGCTAATATAATTAAATCGATGAATGCCCAAATACCATATCCCCCAAGCGTTATCAACATCAACAAACCACGCCCTGGTCTACCAACATAAAAACAATGCACGCCAAGCACGCCCAAAAACAAACAAAGAATAAAAGTTGGCGTAATCAACTTATTAGATGTTTTCATAAAGACTTCCTGCAAATATAACGAATATAACCGCTTGACCCTATGCAAATTTTTTCGCAAAATCATCAAGGAAGCTTTTGATTTTGCCCTCGGTCGCATCGGTTATTTGGCCGCTGTCGTCAATCTCCGCCGCCAATGCCTTGCCCTTGGTGCGCAGATGTTGCAACATCTCGGCCTCAAACCGGTTAACATCGCTCACCTTAACATTATCCAAATAACCCTTGGTGCCGGCGTAAATCGCAACCACCTGTTCGCCCACGGTCAGTGGTGAAAATTGCGGTTGTTTTAACAACTCGGTCAAACGCGCACCACGCGCCAACAATTTTTGCGTCGCGGGGTCAAGGTCAGACGCAAATTGCGCGAAGGCCTCCATCTCGCGATACTGCGCCAATTCCAATTTAATCGAACCAGAAACTTTTTTCATCGCCTTGGTCTGCGCCGCCGAACCAACTCGGCTGACCGAAATACCCACGTTGATGGCGGGGCGAATCCCCTTGTAAAATAAACCGGTTTCCAAAAATATCTGGCCGTCGGTAATCGAAATCACGTTGGTCGGGATATAGGCCGACACGTCGTTCGCCTGGGTTTCGATAATCGGCAACGCCGTCAATGACCCGCCGCCATGGTCTTTGTTCATTTTCGCCGCCCGTTCCAATAACCGCGAGTGCAAATAAAAAACGTCGCCGGGGTAAGCCTCGCGACCCGGTGGGCGGCGCAACAGCAATGACATCTGGCGATAGGCCACGGCCTGCTTCGACAAATCATCATAAATAATCAACGCATGCATGCCATTGTCGCGGAAATATTCGCCCATCGCGCAACCGGTATAGGGCGCCATGAATTGCACCGGCGCGGGGTCAGACGCGGTGGCCGCCACCACAATGGTGTAATCCATCGCGCCATGTTCTTCCAACACCTTCACCACCTGGGCAACCGTCGAGCGTTTTTGCCCAACCGCGACGTAAATGCAATAAAGTTTTTTGCTTTCATCTTTGCCTTCGTTAATTTTCTTTTGATTCAAAATAGCATCAATCGCCACCGCCGTTTTGCCGGTTTGGCGGTCGCCGATAATCAATTCGCGCTGACCGCGACCGACCGGCACCAACGCGTCCAACGCCTTCAGGCCGGTTTGCACTGGTTCGTTAACCGATTGTCTTGGGATAATCCCCGGCGCCTTGGTTTCGACCAATCGCGTTTCTTTGGTTTTGAGCGGCCCCTTGCCGTCGATTGGCATGCCCAAGCCATCGACCACCCGGCCCAACAATTCCTTGCCCACCGCGGTGGAAACAATTTGCTTGGTGCGTTTGACCTGCGTGCCCTCTTTCACCTTAAGGTCGTCGCCAAAAATAACCACGCCGACATTATCGCTTTCTAAGTTCAATGCCATGCCGCGAACGCCACCCTCGAATTCGACCATTTCGCCGGCCTGCACCGACAACAGGCCATAAACCCGCGCCACACCGTCGCCCACCGAAAGGACGGTGCCGACCTCCGCCACCATGCCGCCATCGTCGCTACCGCTTATTTCAGCTTCGATAATTTTTGAAATTTCGCTTGGGTTAATATCGGCCATGTTTGTTCTCCTTAGGTCTTATGGGTTGATGGGTTTAGGTTGTAACTTTTTTTATGATAATTTTTGTTCTAATTTTGCCAATTTGCTCTTTACCGAAAGGTCAATGTTGTATGATTCGACCATCACCGTCAAGCCACCCAACAATGTCTCATCCACTCTATAACTCATGGTGAGGTTATTATCCAATTTTTTTTCCATATCCTTTGGTAATAATTTTGGCAAAGACGTGGCCAATTGTTTTTCTAATAATTTCTTTTCGGCCTCGGCTATCGGTTTGGCGGTGGTAACGACCGCCGACACCTTTCCTTCATCTGCCAACAACATGGTGGCAACTTCCTCTAATATAAGGCCGGCCATCACCAATCGCCCCTTGACCACCAGCAAATCAAAAAAACTATACAACAGGTCGCTAATTTTTTTATCGGCAATTTTTTGTGCAGCCAAGACCTTCCCCACCACGTCTTTTTTTTGGTCGCTTGATAAAACCGGGGAAATGGCCATCCGCTCCCACGCATCGGCACTTTGGCCAATGGCGTCGCGTAAATTTTTAACCGCCGTGGCAAATGGCATGTTGCCAACACCCGTCGCCGTTGTGGCGGTCGCCAACCGATAAAGGGCGAGGCCGTATCTTTTGGCCAGGGGGCGATTTGGGCTATTGCTTGATTGTGCCATGTTATCTTCTCACCATTCCGCAATAGAGAAAACAACCATTATTGTCAATAACCTTATGAATATTATTATTGATAAGATTACAACGGCCAGCAATGAAAGCTAAAAAAATAAAAACCCCGCACCTTAAAGATTTTCGCGGCGGCGAGCAACCATCTAGCAGACAATTAGACCAATCGGCAAATTTTTTTTAATGAAGCAGCTTGACTTGCAAATGCTTATAATTATTATAATTTGTTAGCATCGCGAATCCTGTGCGTAATTTACTAACAGGCTTATCAACAGATTTTTTTATTAAAGCAAAAAAAAACCTTGCGGTATGGGGCCTATTTTTCTTAAGTTAGATTACAAATAATTTTTAAACAAAATTTTAAAACTTATAAAACAAAATAATATTAATATATTCATAATATGAATATGTTAATTAATACATTAATATATATTGGGACAAAACATTATGACCTTCACCTGGACGAACGAAAAAGAAACTGAATTAAAATCCTTATGGCAAAAGGGATACTCAGCCCGACAAATTGCCGACAAGATGGGTGGGGTAAGTCGCAACGCAGTCATTGGTAAAGCGCATCGCCTCGGTTTATCGCAACGTATCGCGCCACCAAAGCGCGAATTTTTAACCCCTCATTTTGCCCGCGAACGTTTGTGCCAATGGCCGTTTGGCGACCCACAAAAGAGCGATTTTCATTTTTGTGGTAAAGATGTTGAGGGTGGCAAACCTTACTGCGCCCACCATTGCAGTCGTGCTTATCGCCGACTGACTATTTTGGAGGCTGACCGCGAGCTATCCAAATCGCAAATGTTATTAAAAATCTCCTAATTTTTTTAAAAAGGCGAATATCATGATTGAACGTTATAGCCGCCTTGAAATGAAAAAAATATTTCAGGAGGAAAACAAATACGCCCTGTGGTTAAAAATTGAAACCGCCGCCGCCGAGCAAATGGCGGCGATGGGGCAAATTCCGGCATCCTTGCCGCCGCTGTTGGCGACCGTCAAGCCATTCACGGCAAGCGACGTGGCGAGGATTCTGGAAATCGAACAAACCACCAAACATGATGTGATTGCTTTCCTGACCTTCATCGCCGAACAAATTGGCGAGGAAGCCAGATTCCTGCACCAGGGGTTGACCTCGTCGGATATTCTCGACACCACCCTTGCCCTGCAGTTAAAGCAAGCCGGCGGGTTGTTGCAACAAGGCCTGGCGCGGGTTTTGGCGGCGTTACAAAAGCTCAGCGACAAATACAAAACCACCCTGACCATTGGTCGGTCGCACGGCATCCACGCCGAACCTGTTTCCTTCGGGTTTAAAATGCTCGGCCATTACGCGGCCTTTGCGCGGGCGCAACAACGGCTTGGGTTGGCGGTGGCGGAAATCGCGACCTGCAAATTGCGCGGGCCGGTTGGCACCTATTCGTCGGTCGACCCGAGCGTTGAATCCTATGTCGCAAAAAAATTGGGCTTGGCGGTCGAACCCCACGCGACCCAGGTTATTCCGCGCGATCGCCACGCGATGTTTTTTGCCACGCTGGCGGTTATTGCTGGGTCGATTGAAAACCTGGCGGTGGAAATTCGCCACCTGCAACGTACCGAGGTCAACGAGGCCAGCGAATTTTTCGACCAGGGGCAAAAGGGTTCTTCCGCCATGCCGCATAAAAAAAACCCGATACTCAGCGAAAACCTGACCGGCCTGGCGCGGGTAATTCGCGCGCAATGTTTGCCGGCGATGGAAAATATTGCCCTGTGGCACGAACGCGATATTTCCCATTCGTCGGTCGAACGTTTTATTGTGCCCGACGCGTTGGTGACGCTCGACTTCGCGCTCGACCGCTTGGGCGGCCTGTTGGAAAAATTGCAAGTCAACGAGGCCGCCATCGCCCACAACATGAAAAAATCGCATCATCTTTATTATTCAGGTGCGATATTAAACGCCCTGACGCAGGCCGGCGTTTCGCGCGAGGCGGCATATCAATTGGTGCAAAAATTGGCGTTGCAAGCCTGGGCCGAGCAAGTTGATTTTATCGATTTGGTAACGGCGGATAAAACCATCGGCAAATATTTATCGGCGGGCGATATCAAAAAAAATTGCAACGACGCAACATACCTAAAAAATATCGACCATGTTTACGATTTGGTTTATAAAAAATAAGAAAAAAAATAAAATTCAAACGCTGGTTAAAAAAATACGACTTGGCTCTATTTAAAAAAGAATAAAGTTCGAGTTCTTATTTTAATTGCTTTTTGCCATGGGTTGGGTTAAAAACCCGCCCATGAAAAAAATACTGAAGAGTATTAATAAAAGAACATGGCGCAAATTTCGCCAGCATCTGGCTTTTAAACAAGACAAAAAAAAATTTGCCGCGATGTTGTTGCGCGACCAACCACACCATACCGCCTGGCCGTTGGCTGAGGATTACCCCATCATGGACGAAAAAAAATTAACCAGTGGCGATGCCGGTGGCCATTATTTTCACCAAGACCTATTGGTGGCGCAATGGTTGTTTAAAAATAAACCTCGGCGACACCTTGATGTTGGGTCGCGCATCGATGGCTTCATTGCCCACGTGGCCAGTTACCGCGAAATTGATGTCATGGATATAAGACCGCAGAAAAAAACCATCCCCAATGTGCGGTTTATTCAACGCGATTTAATGTTGCCAATAAAAACCAGCGAGCGCGAAAAATTTGATTCTATTTCTTGCCTCCACACGCTGGAACATTTTGGCCTGGGCCGTTACGGCGATACCATCGACCCGTTGGGCGATAAAAAGGGCATGGCCCATTTGCTTGCGATGCTACAAAAAAATGGTTACCTTTATTTTTCGGTGCCGATGGGAAAACAACGGGTTGCCTATAACGCACATCGCATTTACAACGCGACCTACCTGCTCGATTGGTTTAAGGACATGAAGTTAAAAGTTATAAATTTTTCCTATGTCGATGACCATGATAATTTGCATAAAAATGTCAGGCTTGCACCGCAAAAAATTTCCCAAAATTACGGCGTCAACAATTATGGTTGCGCGATTTTTCAATTGCAAAAAACGGCGTAACCGGAACCGCTTGCCGCCCTTGCGAAAATTGGGAAAAAAACCATGCTTGAAAAAAACCCACTTGACATGGTTTTTGTTTTGCGCTAGCGAATAATAAGCGAAAGAAATTTTTATAAAGAAAACCACAAGAAAAAAAATAAGGCAACCATAAGGAAAATACCATGACCGATTATGCAATTATCAAAACCGGCGGCAAACAATACCGCGTCGAAAAGGGCGATATTTTGCGGGTTGAAAAACTCCCCAATAAAAAGGGTGATAAGGTTGATTTTCCCGTCTTGATGATGGGCGGTGCAAAACCAGCAATCGGCAACCCATTGGTCGCCGGCGCGAAGGTCTCTGCCGAAATTATGGAGCAAGGCCACTTGCCGACGATTCGTATTTTTAAGAAAAAACGCCGCCACAATTATCGTCGCAACAATGGGGTGCGGCCGTTGGTGTCGCTGGTCAGAATAACCAACATCGGCTAACCTAAAAAAAAAGAAACAGGAGCGAAAAAACCATGGCACATAAAAAAGCAGGCGGTAGTTCACGCAACGGGCGCGATAGTGCCGGGCGTCGTTTGGGCGTAAAATTATTTGGCGGCCAATATGCAAAGGCCGGTAATATATTGGTTCGCCAACGCGGCACGGTGTATCACGCCGGTGCCAATGTTGGCATGGGGCGCGACCACACATTGTTTGCCACCATCAACGGCGTTGTTGCGTTCAAAAAAAATGCGGTGCGGCAAACCGTGTCGGTTTTGCCGGTTGAGGCCAGCAAAGGCAATTAAGCGCGCCGGCCTATTGATGGGGGTTAAGGAACATGCCCCTTTCGGTTGTTCTTATCGAACCTGATATTCCACAAAACACTGGTGCCATCATGCGGTTATGCGCATGTTTGCAGGTGCCACTTCACCTTATCGAGCCATTTGGTTTTATTTGGGACGAGCAAAAATTAAAACGCGGCGGGTTAGATTACCTTGATAAGGTCGCGCTGTTTCGCCATATCGATTACGACCATTTTATTGCCGATTGTAAACCGCGCCGCCGTGTTTTATTCACCACCCACGCCAGCGAGGCTATTGATAATTTTTCCTTCACCGACGATGATTTTTTGTTGTTCGGCAGTGAATCGCGCGGCGCGCCGGAATCCATCCATGCTACGGTTGATAAAAAAATAAAAATCCCGATGGCCGACAACACCCGCTCGCTCAACCTGGCTACCTCTATCGCTTTTGTGCTTGGTGCGGCAACGCGCCGGACAAACCATGGCGCGGCAACAATTAAATAGTCAAAAAAAATTATCGACATCATGAATAATAGATTCTCCGCCGCCGACCAAAAAACCATCGCGCCCGTCATCGCCTGGTTTGCCGAATTGCAGGGTCGCATCATCGCCACCATCGAGGCTATCGAGGCCTCGACCGGTGAGGCAAAAACCTTCCAAAAAAAAACCTGGGAGCGAAAAAACCCCGATGGTTCGCCGGGCGGTGGCGGCACCATGGCGTTGTTGCACGGCACGGTGATGGAAAAAATGGGCGTCAATATATCGGTCGTCGATGGTTTTTTTAAAGAAGATTTTAAAAGCAAAATCCCCGGCACCAACCCGCGCGGCGATTTTCTTGCCGCCGGTATTTCGTTGGTCGCACACCCGGCCAACCCGCACCTGCCGGCGATTCATTTCAACACACGCTTGCTTATCACTGGCCATTGGTGGTTTGGCGGCGGCATCGACCTGAACCCCGCCATCCCCGATGATGACGAGGCAAAAAATTTTCACGAATCGTTAAAAAATACATGCGACGCCCATGATAAGGATTTTTACCCCAAATACAAAAAATGGTGCGACGATTATTTTTATATCAAACATCGCCACACGCCGCGCGGCGTCGGTGGCATTTTTTTCGACCAATTGCGCGGCGATAACAAGGCCGAACTTGGCGATGAAGCCTTTCAAAAAAACTTCGCCTTTGTCCGGGCGGTTGGCGAATTCTTCCTGGCCTATTACCCGGCGTTGATAGAAAAAAAAATGAATCACCCTTTCACACCGGCCGACCGCGACCAACAATTGCGTTATCGCGGCCGCTACGCCGAATTTAATTTGCTATATGACCGTGGCACAAAATTCGGCCTGGAAACCGATGGCAATGTCGAGGCTATCCTGATGTCCCTGCCACCGCTTGCCGCATGGTAAGCGCGCCTGACACCACGCGCCCTTACGATTCTTTCTGCTTCGCCAATTTTGTAAATTTTTTAACAATCATCGATTTTTTTAACGGCGACAAATAATCGATAAATAATTTGCCATGCAGATGGTCCCATTCATGTTGCAAACATGTCGCCAGTAAACCATCGGCCGAAATTTCTTGTTCCTTGCCATAATAATCCCAATAACGCACCTTGACCTGCTTCGGCCGCGTTACGTCCTCAAAAACCTGCGGGATGGAAAGGCAGCCCTCTTGATAAACATTCGTCTCGTCCGACCGATAAATAATTTCTGGGTTGGCCAAAAATAAAGTCGGCGGCGACGCGTCGTCATCGTCATCGTCATCGTCATCGGCATCATCGGTGACATCAATAATGGGCGGCGCGCTATCCTCCAACGCCTGCTCGGCGGCGGTCAGGTCATCGCGCGGGTAACGGGTGGAGTAGCGAAAATCAATCACCACCAATTTTTGCAAAATACCAACCTGCGGCGCGGCCAGGCCGATACCATTGGCGGATTTCATTGTTTCGACCATGTCGTCAAAAATCTGCCGCGTTTCGTCCGACACGCGGGGGATTTCTTTCGATCGCTCGCGCAACAATTTATCGGGCAGAATTAAAATATCACGCGGGTGGGGTTTGCGTTGCTGGGTCATTATTTTTCTCGCCCAATTTTATAAATGTTTTTTTTCAGAAAGCACAAAACAAGCAAAGCCAATGACAAGACGGCTACCAATCCATTGTCCATCGCCCGTCGATGGGCGGCGTAAAACGGCATGGTTTTGCTTGGCGGCAAGATAAGCCTGTCGATGACGCCGCGTGTATTGAAGCCAATTTTTTCGACCACGCGACCGTGGCTGTCGATAACCGCGCTGACGCCGGTCATGGCGGCGCGATAAAGCGGCAGGCCATTTTCCGCCGCGCGCAATTGCGCCATAAAAAGATGTTGTATCGGCCCGATACCCGCGCCGAACCACGCATCGTCGGTGATGTTGATAATGGCGTCCATTTTTTGCGGTGCGCCATCGACAAACCGCCGCACCATGGGGGGGAATGCCACTTCAAAACATATCAACGGCGCGAACGAAAAACCTTGGTTTTTGCCAAATGGCAGGGTTATCGGGCGCGGCCGCGCGCCGGCGGCCAAATCGATATTGCGCGCCGCCACCGGCAGAAAGCCAATTTTTTTTGCCACCGCGCCAAATGGCACATACTCGCCAAATGGCACCAGGTGATGTTTGTCATATGTCGCCAGCACCTCGCCACGGTTGTTCAGCAACATCATGCTATTGTAAACTTGGCCGACGTCATCGGTGCGCAATGTGCCGAGCAACAGCGCATCATTGTCGCCCATAAAATTGGTAACGAAACGCGCCGCCGCATTGTTGTGGGATATGTCAGCGGGAATCGAGCTTTCCGGCCAGACAATCAATGTCGCCTCAACCTTGCCAGCCGGTTTTGTCCGCAATTTATCTTGGCTGAGTTTTTTTAACAGCGTGATATTGCCGATAAGCGAATTGCCGTGGATTTCGCTAACCGATAAATTGGGTTGCACCAACAACAGGCGAATGTTTTTTTCAACCGGCGTGGTCGCGCCAACTTTGGAATCAGCATGCAACAATTGATAACCCACCACCGGCGGCAGGGTGAGCCACAGCATTATCCCCATCAACCACCAAGGCAGGGCGCAATCGTTGCGCCGATACCAAAATATTGCCACCAAAAAAACCAACCCATAAACCCAAAATGACATAACATATTGCCCGACCAGCGACACCAGCGGCGTCATCAGCGATAGGTAAAGGAAGCTGTGACTGGCGATGTTCCAGGGAAGCCCCGACAGCACCCATTGCCGCAATATATCAACCAACGACAAGCCAACCCATAATATTAATAATTTTTGCGTTATATGTTCGCCATATTTTTTGCCAAGAAAAAAAATCGGCAGGTAAAGCACCGCCAGCAACGCCGGCAACAAAATCGCCATGGCCCAACCCACCCACCACAGGCCGCTGTCAAATGCTATCGGCGCGGCGCCAACCCAACTTAGCGAAATAAGATTCTGGCAAAAATAAAATAAAAAAGCGTGAAGCAAAACAACCTTGGTTGCTTGGCGCGATATAAACCCATGGTCAAAAATTTTTTTAACAAACAAAAAAACCAACAGCGGAAATAACCAAAATTGTTGCCATGGCAAAAACGAAAAACCCGACAGGCCGCCCAGCCCGACGGTCGACACCAGCGGCCAAAAGGGTAAAAAACCATTGGTCAGGTCGCGTGCGCCGGCGCGCAATGCTTCGCGCGATAAAATTTTTATCACCCGCGGCTTTGCCAGGCTATCAATTTTTTGGGCAAGTTTCTGCGGCATGTTATGGTTAAAGCGATTGACGGGTTTGCTTTTCATGTTGGGTTTTATTTTTTTTGTTTTTTGGCACGCAGGGCAGAAAAATAATCTTTGCGTTTTATCAATTCGCGTTCGAAGCCACGATTAACCGGTTGAAAAAAATCGACCCGCGCCATGCCGTCGGGGAAATAATGCTGGCCAGAAAATCCATCGGGGTCGTTGTGGTCATAGACATAATCCTTACCATAATCCAAATTTTTCATCAATTTGGTTGGCGAATTCAAAATAATTTTTGGCGGGTCTTGGTTGTTATGTTGCTTGGCAAAATCCTCCGCCCGTTGGATAGCCTTGTAAATACTATTCGATTTTGGCGCCAGGGCAAGATATACCACCGCCTCGGCCAGGGCAATTTCGCCCTCGGGGCTACCCAACCGCTCCATCGTTTGCCAGGCGGTGATGGCGACGGTTTGCGACGCAACATCGGCCAGGCCAACATCTTCATAGGCCATGCGCACAATGCGCCGCGCCAGAAAATCCCTATCCTCCCCCGCGTTTAACATGCGGTATAACCAATAAAGGGCGGCGTCCGGGTCGCTGCCGCGCACCGATTTATGCAAGGCCGAAATATAATTATAATGCCCGTCCTCGCCCTTATCATAAAGCGCGGATTTTTTTTGCACCAACGCCAATAATTCTTGATGCGCCAATGGTTGGGCGGGATTGGCGAAGGCGACCTGCTCCACCATGTTCAAAAAATACCGCCCATCGCCCGCCGCCAAATCATAAAGGATTTTTTTGCCGGCATCGTCGAGCATTATTTTTTTGCCGTAATATTGTTCGGCGCGCGCAAAGATTTTTGCAAAATCTTTTTCGGTCAAGGGTTTCAAGACAAACACCGCCAAGCGCGATAGCAAGGCGTTGTTCAAGGCGAAGGAAGGATTTTCGGTGGTCGCGCCAATTAAAATAATAACGCCGCGTTCGACGAATGGTAAAAAACTATCCTGTTGCGCGCGGTTGAAGCGATGGATTTCGTCGACGAACAAACATGTTGCCAACCCCATTTTTTGCGCGGTTTCGGCTTCCTCAAAAATTCTTTTTAAATCGGCGACGCCGCTGAAAATCGCCGACAGCGACCGAAATTGCATGCCCGAATCTCGGGCGAGCAAAAGTGCCAGGGTGGTTTTCCCCACGCCGGGCGGCCCCCATAATATCATCGACCGCAATTTTTTTTCGCGCACCATGCGCAATAATGGGCCGGGCACCGAGTCATTGTCGGCGGTCAGGTGTTCCTGGCCCACGACATCGACCAGGGTGTCGGGGCGCAGGGCATCGGCCAATAATTTGCCGCCGGTTTTTATTTTTCCTAAAGATTTATTCTCAACCTGGTCGAATAAATTGCTCATGATAATAACCCCGCGCCCTTTAATAATTGATAGGTCATTTTCAGGTCAAGCCCGAGGCAAGCGGTCGGACTGCCGTTAAGCCACGCCAGCCAGGCCGCCGCCGATTGGTCAAGCGCCAGGCCGCCGGCACGGCCGCGCCATTCGTCGCGGGTGATGTAATTTTTTATTTCTTGGCTGTTTAATTCTTTCAATTTTATTTTTGTCACGCTGAGGCGGTTATGCAAAACGCCATCGCGCGTCAGCAATGTCATGGCGGTGTAGATGCGACTGCGCCGCCCCTGCAATTTTTTTATCATCGCGGTGGCGGCCTCGGCCGATTCGGGTTTTAACAATATGCGCCGCCCCATGGCGACCACCGTGTCGGCCGATAAGATATTTTTTTGTGGCTGTTGCGTTGCGACGGCCTGCGCCTTGGCCTTGGCCATGCGGATGACAAAATCCTTTGGCAATTCGTCGCGGCGCGGCACCTCATCGATTATCGCCGGCACAATGGCCTGCGGTGCTATCGACAATTGCGCCAGCAAGGCCACGCGTCGCGGCGATTGAGACGCCAAAATAAAATCGAGTTGTTTGGTTGTCATAATTTATATATTTTTGCTGAAACCCGCTGAGGCGATGTTCAGTCTTTTTTAACCACGAAAACGCCAAGCGCGCAAGTGGCGATTATACCGCGTAAAACCCCTGTCCCCCCTGCCATCCTTGCCCCCAATATATACCAATTTACGCCAAATGTTTTTGCAAAAATTCGGTGGCGGCGTTGAATCCCATCGGGCCGATGGCGTGGGCCAGGTCAGGTTCCAACACCAATTGCACCGCCACACCGGCCGCCTGCAACGCCTGGGCTGAAACCTCCGACGCGACCGCCGGCACCACCGGGTCCAATTCGCCATGGATTAACAACACCGGCGGTTTTTGCTTAAGGCTGGTTGCGATATTTTTTCGGTCGGGCAAGGCACCCGAAAAACCAATCACGCCGCCGAGCAAATCCTTGTGCTTTAGAGCGGCATGCAGGGCGACTATCGTGCCCTGGCTAAAGCCGAGCAAAAATATTTTTGTCAGGGGCAATTGCAGGGTGCGCGCGACCTCGGCCACCAAACCCCAAATGGCATTTTCGGTTTCGAGCACGCCGCTGGTGATTTCTTCCTCGCTGATATTGGTCAGGCGGAACCATTCGTAACCAAACACCGACCGTTTGATAAGGCCGTTCGGCGCGATAAAGGCCATTTCGGGAAAAACATCGCGCCAGGCGTTGCTTATCGGTGACAACAAATCATTGCCGTCCGCGCCGTAACCATGAAGCAATATAACCGCCGAGGAAATTTTCGGTGGCAAGTTTTTTGCGCTGTCGTCGTATAAACCTGTGGTCATGGTGGCGGTCGTTTATTTTTTGTTTTTTTTATTTTTTGTTTTCTTTTTTTCGTCAACCTGGCCGGTGCCAAACCAATAAAGCAAAAATCCAAAAAATGATAACAGCCACCAGGTGGCGATATATTCGAGGTGCCGGTTGTAGGGTAACGGCAACCCCTGGTCAAAAAATTTTATCGTCGGCTTGCCGGAAATGATTTTTGGCGTCGGGCTGATAGTTGCGACCTTGAACAAAAATTGATTGCTTGGCCTATCGGTTAAAAATTCCGGCCTTTGCCATTTGTCGGCCAATTGTTTTTTATTGATGTAGAACCAAATTTTACTGCCATCGATGTTATCCGGCGTGAACATGCCCTGGCGTTTGATGGGGTCGCTGTAAACCGTTAGGGTCAATTCCTTGCCCGCCAAATTTTTTAAATAATCGGCCACGTCGGCGTCTATCGCTTGGCTGGTGATATTTCTTTTCAATCGTTCCAAATAAAACCCGACCGATACCAACAGCCATTCGTTGTCGTTGGTTAAAAACGGCATGGTCGGTTCGTAACCACGGGTTTCGCTTTCGTCTGGCGCCAGGCTGAGCAGGTAAATTGTTTTGTCGGGGAACAGCCGCCCACGGACGATAAATTTTTTGCCGCGGTCGGCGAGGCTTAGATTCGGGTTTTTATACCAGGCGATGGGCGGTTTTGCCTGGTTAGCCACTTGCGTGTCGATAAGTTCCATTTTCGCTTCCAGCCGAAAACATTGCCACACCCCAAGCAGGAAGGTTATGATGATAAGCGGCAAAATAATTTTTGGCCGCGTGGTGATTTTTTTGGCTTGCTTCATGTTATTCGCTCTTCATGTAATATTGCAAGGCAATGAACATCGCCTTTAACGGCCGCAACAGCAGGAACATCCCCCCCGCCACCATCGCAATGAAAATCAAAAACAACGCCCAAAACGGCCAATCGTATTTTAAATAAAGCAACGCAATCACAAACACCGCCGGAAAACCAATCAACAGCAATAAAAAGGCCGATGGCCCATCGCCCGAATTTTCATGTTGCAGGTTATAACCACAAGATGGACAGCGATTTTTGACGCGGCTGTAGCCGGTAAAAATTTTACCGCGATGGCATTGCGGGCATAACCCAGCCAGCGATAAACTGACCAACGAGCCGGCGGTAAGTGGGATATGATTTTTTTTGCGTTTAGCCATAATGAATTATATTTTTTATAAAAACTAATTTGTTAACCACCAACTATCGTCCGAAACGTTGCAAAGGTTAATCCCGTTATTCTTATCCCGTTATGTTAGCCCATAAATATTGCGGAATGATAGGGCAATTGCCGTCGTTATTTCTGCATTATCGCCCCCGCCAATTCGCAATTAGTTGCCGGCGACGACGCCACTGCCGCCCCACCAATAGATCGAAACAAACAGGAACAGCCACACCACATCGACGAAGTGCCAATACCAGGCGGCGGCCTCCAACCCGAAATGGTGGGTCGGGGTAAAATCGCCGCGTTTCGAGCGGAAATAGCAGATGGCCAAAAATATCGTGCCGATGATAACATGCAACCCGTGAAAGCCGGTCGCCATGAAAAATGTCGCGCCATAGGCACCGCTTTTTAATGAAAAGGGCGCGTGGATATATTCATAAAGTTGGATAGCGGAAAATAACAACCCCAAGCCGATGGTGTAGCCCAGGCCGCGTATCAAATCCTTGCGGTTGTCTTCCTTCAGCGCATGGTGCGCCCAAGTAAGGGTTGTGCCGGACAGCAACAATATCATGGTGTTGACAAACGGCAGTTCAAAGGTTGGAACCGGCTCAATCCCCTTCGGCGGCCAGGTGCCACCGGTGAAGCTGTAACGGGCGAGGTTCTTCACATCGTCGACAAACAAACTGCTGTAAAAAAACGCCCAGAAGAACGCCACGAAAAACATAACCTCGGAGGCGATGAATAAAGCCATGCCAAGACGTAGCCCCTTTTCCACCACCGCGCTGTGGAAACCAAGTTTCCCTTCCTTAATAACATCGCGCCACCAATAATAAAATGTCGCCAGCAACAGCGCAAACCCCGGGCAGAGGGTTACCGCGCTGTAAATAATAACAAAAAATTGGTTGTCGTTGCTGACCTTAACGCCAAAAATATCGGGGTGGAGAAAGCAAAGAAAACCAAAGGCCAAGACAAAGCCCGAAAAGGAACCGAGCAACGGCCATGGACTTGGGTCAACCAAGTGATAATCGTGATTTGCTTTTTTGCTTGCCATGATGGCGCGACTTCTAACAATTTATCAAATAAGAATCAAGCCAAAAATTTTACGCGCCGCGTCAATTTTTTTTTGCCGCGCGCTTCATCAACTACGATCTTGGAAAAAATGGTAGCCGATGGTGAGTTCGCGAATTTTCTCGGCCCCTTCGGCATTGATGATTTCTGGGCTGATAAAAAACACCACACTCAAATCTTTTTTCTCACCCGGTTGTAACAATTGTTTTACAAAACAAAAACATTCAGTCTTGATAATTTGACGGGCGTATTTATCGGGGGTCGCGTTATAGGTGCTGGTAAAGTTCAGTGGCTTGTCGGTCAGGTTTTCAACGCGGTAGACGACTCTTTTGATTTGGTTGACAGCGACATCAACCCGCGGCGTTTGGATGGTAACCTTAATCGGCATATTGGTATCGATTGTTTTGTCGAAAAAAATGGTGAGGGGGTGAAAGTTTTTTATCACCTCCGGCGTGATGCTGGTATTATTACCCGCCACCAGCGCATTGCCATTTTGGCTGGCATTTTGCGGCGTGCCGGCAAAACCGGTTACTTGGCAAAACAAACGATATAATGGCGCGGAGGCGAAACTGCCGCCCACCAACCCGATGACAATCGCCACCAAGGCAATGGCGATATTTTTATTTTTGCTGAAGATTTTTTTTAACATTTTTATATTCTTATTTATTGCGAAAGCAACAGGCGACGCATCATTATTTGGCCAATAAATTTACGCCCATTTTTAACCGCGTGTAGGTGATGAAAAAAAACAACACAACCAACAACACCACCATTATTGCCACCGTGATATTTTTCTGCGACAAGCGTTTTTGCGCCGACAACACAGCGTCCTTTTTAATAATTGGTGAAGATTTCCGTGAAGATTTCATTGGCTTAACCATTACCATATATCTATCAGCAACGCCAACAGAAAAATAAATAAATAGAATATCGAGTAGTAGAAAAATTTCTTTGCCTCAATCATAAGATTTTTTTTGTCACGCCATAGCAATAAAAATTTTAACGACAGGGCAAAAAACGCCACGGTTAGTATCAACAGAAAATAATTAAACAATTGATTGGTCAGGCCGCTGACAAAAAACAACAGCACCGACAATAACAACAAAAACGAATAGCCGACCATTTGCCAAGCGGTGTTTTTATAACCCATCACGGCGGGGAGCATTTTAATCTTGGCGCGCTGGTAATCTTGGCCGCGAAAAATTGCCAATGCCCAGGAATGGGGCGGCGTCCAAAAAAATATCACGAGGAACAGCAACCAGGCCTGCCAATAAAAAACTGGCAAGACCGCGACGAAGCCAATCACCGGTGGCAGGGCACCGGCCACGCCGCCAATCACCACGTTATAAACATGGCGTTTTTTTAACAGCATGCTGTATACCACCACGTAATAAAATATCGTGAAGGCCAACAACCCGCCGGCAATATAATTGGTGGTGAAGGCCAACAGCAACACCGAGAACAAGGCCATCACCAGGCCAAAGGCCAAGGCATTGTCGGGGGTGATAATGCCCTGCGGCAATGGCCGTTTCATGGTGCGGAGCATTTTGCTGTCGACATCGCGGTCGACCCACATGTTCAACGCGCCGGCCGACCCCGCCCCCATGGCGATAAAAATAATTGCCAGCACCTGTTGCGCCGCGCTCATCGGCATGGGTAAAACTTGCCCCGATGCTTGCCCGATATGATAAATCATTGCCTTGCCCATTGCCAACCCGACCATCGCCGAAAAAACCACCAACGACATGACGCGCGGTTTTAGCAGGCGAAAATAATCATAGGGACCGCTTATCGATTCGCCAATAACATTGGCATTCGGTGATTTGGCTTTAGGCATGTTTTTTAAAATATGGTTTATGGGCTGTAAATTGGGGGAGGCTTTCTTCGCCCCCTGCCCCCTGCTCTATCATCTTTTTTTTTCATTGTCATCTGCTCTATTTATGGCGTTACCAAAAAATATCGCCAAGTCGTTGTGAAAGCTTATTGAAGCCTTGCCATCTCGGTTTGAATCGGTTAATGTTGGGTTACTATAGCTGGTGCCTGTTTGCCACAATCGTTTGGCAAATGGGGCTTAATAGGGAATGGGAATCGAATTAGCCATGATTGGCGTTTGGTAATCTCAACTGTCCTTCGCAACTGTAGGCCTGGGGTTGTTGTTGTTTTTATTAACAACGCAACGTAGGAAAAACCACTGAGCAATTGGGAAGGTTTTTTTTATAGCGCAAGAATTTATTATAAATAATTGCACCCGTGCCAGAGTCAGGAAACCTGCCATCCGTGGTAGCAACAATTTCTGCCTTGTGGTTTATTGCCATGGGTTTGAGAGGGTTGTTTTTAAAAAAAAACTATTTTTCCGAAGGAGTGAAAAATGAATAAATTATCTATCATCACCGCGCAACATGGTGGCGCGGCGAAAACCCGAACCAATATCCACGCCAAGCTATTGTCGCCAGCGACCAGCCGTTTTTTACTCGGCCTGGCCATGATGTTCTTAGCGAGTGGCGGCCTGTGGCTGACGGCTTTTTCGGCGCAACCGAATCTGCATAACGCGGCCCATGACACGCGCCATGGTTTGAATTTTCCATGCCATTAATAATTATATTGTAAATGCCGGTAAATTTTTTATCCGGCGTTTGGCGAGCATTGCTGGCCGGGCTGGTGGCGGGGGCGGTGAGCACCATGACATCGGTTTTCCTTACCCTGCCGCTTATCGCCATGGGCGAGCAGTTGGAACAACAACTCAGCACCGCGCCAAATTTATTGGCGATGGCGCGGTTTTCGGGCACCATGGTTGCCAACCTGGCCAGCGCGGTCAGTTTGTCCTTATGGTTATTTGCCATCCTTTATATGCTTGATTTGCGCATCACCTTAAAAAATGCTTTCCCTTGGGTTGTTTGTTTTTGGTTGGCGGTGTTTTTTATTCCGGCGATTTCTTTGCCGGCCACGTTACCGGGCATGGGCGAGCATCATGAGCACCATGAGCTATTGTCCCGGCAATTTGTATGGCTGGGGTTGGTGCTGTCGTCCGGGGTTGGGTTGTTATTACACACCGGTTTTTTTATTGACCGACTGGCACGGCCATTGCGCTTAGCATTATCGATATTATTGCTAACCCTGCCGTCATTGGTGGTGGGGATGTTATTGCCGATGGATATGGCACCATCGCCCCTGCCGCCGAGGTTGGTGCAATTGTTTGTCATGTATTCGTTGCTCAGCGGGTTTATTTTGTCGGCCAGCATTATAATGGTTTTTGCCATAAGCCCTAAAAAATGATAGAGCGGCTTATGATAAAGCCCATCCATCAACAATTCCTCATCAGCCTTATCGGTCGTGCCAATGTTGGCAAATCGACGTTATTCAACCGATTGGTGGTAAAAAGTTATGAGCGCAAAAACCGCCTAACCGCCGACATGCCAGGCCTGACCCGCGATATCGAGGTTCGTTCCGCCCAAGTATTAAACGCGCGATTCATGGTGGCCGACACGGTGGGTTTTCAACCGATTAAAGACGCGATGGATGAGAAGGCGCGGCAATTGCTTTACGGCTTAATAACCCGCAGTAACCTGCTTATTTTTATGGTCGATGGCTTGGTGCCGCTGAATCAACTTGATTGGCAATTGGCCGAATTCATCCTGAAGCAACAACGTCAAGGCGCACAACCCGCCTACAATTGCATTGTCGTAATTAACAAGGGGGAAAATAGCAACAAGCTGTTAAACGCGCGGGGCGAGGTTGCCGACCTGCTGGCGAAATACCCCATCAACCGCGTCAATGGTGTGGCGGTCGAACCGGTGGTGATGTCGGCCAGCCACGGCATCGGCATGATGGAACTTTACGATTGCTTGATAAAAATTTTGCCCGAGGAAGCCTTTGCCGATGACCAAGACCAAGACGACCAGGCCGATGACCAAATGGATGAGGAAGCCGGCGAATGGGGTAAGGATTATGATGATATCGATGACGCCATCAATAAGGCGGCCAAAACCCCACCTGAAAAAGAAAAAACCAAACCAACCAAACAACGAAGCGCGTCACAAATTCGCAACGACCGGCAATCGACCATCAAATTGGTTATCCTCGGTCGGCCCAATGTTGGCAAATCGACCCTGACCAATCGGTTAATCGGCGAGGAAGTGGTTTTAACCGGCGACCTGGCCGGCACCACGCGCGACGCGACCTATCACGATTTTACGCGCGTCATTAATAACCAGCCGGTTGATTTTCAAGTCATCGACACCGCCGGTATTCGCCGGCGTGCCAAAATTACCGAAGCCGTTGAAAAACAATCGGTCGACCTTGCCCTGACCGCCCTGCGGTTTGCCCATGTCGCGATTTTAATGATTGACGCCACCGCGCCATTGGAACAACAGGACATGGCGATTATAAAATTGGTTATCCAGGAGGGGCGGCCATTTTGCCTGGTGCTGAACAAATGGGATTTGGTCGAAAACAAAAAACGCGCCCGCGCCGAAATTGAACGGCAGGTTTCGTATCTGTTGCCACGGGTTAAGGATTTACCCATCATGCCGTTGAACGCGCTGGACGGCAAGGGGATTTACCAGCTGTTGCTGGCGATTAAACAATTACACACACGCTGGGGCAAACGTATCGACACCGCCAGTTTGAATCGCTGGCTACGCCGTGCGATGGAAAAAAACCCACCGCCCAGCCGTCGCGGTTTGCGCGCCAAAATTAATTTCATCATCAATGTAAAATCACGGCCGCCGCATTTTGTGATATTTCTAACCCGCAAGGATTTGATGAATGAAAATTATTTGCGCTATTTGGAAAACAGCCTGAAGGACGAATTCGATTTCGCCGGCGTGCCGTTCCGCTGGACGATGCGTGTCAAAAAAAATCCATTTGATTAGGGGCGGGGGCAATTGCAAGCCCATGAATGGCGCGTGGCGACCAGCCGCAAGTGCCTATCTCACCCATCGGCAGGGGGGGCTAGCAATCTTGACTTTTCCCTTCAAACCCTTTATGGTTGGCCATGGCTTATTTATTTTTCCTTTACCTTTATCGTGCGCTTTCAACGGCGATCATTGCCTTTTATAGCTTCTTTTCGATTTATTTTTTGGCCACCAGCGATTGGACCGACCGCATGGGCCAGGCCTGGTTTAATGCCTCGGTTTCCAGCCTGAATCTTTTCCAGGTTGTTATGGAACGTTATTTACACCTTAATATTATTTGGGACAATGTTATTGTGCCATGGTTGTTATTACCGGTGTGGGCGGCGATTATTATTTTTATTATTATCGGCGTTATTAAATTATGGGTATTGCGCCTGATATTTCAAAAAATACTCTAAGCCCTCTATAATAACCGGCGTTGATTTTACAAAAAAATCGTCGGTTGTTTATTCTTTTATTCTGCCATTTATTCTTTAAGGCGACGTTCGTTGGGGTAATTATAGCCCAATTTTTCGCGCGCCAATTCTTCTAACAAATCTTTGTTTGGGTTGTTGCCATCCAGCGATTTTACCTTGCCGCCCAGGATTTTATTTTTTTCCTGCCATTGTTGTGCCTCGGCCTGCAATGCCCTGATTTCTTCCCTTTTTTTAAACAGGCGATAGGTCTGGCTGGCGGTGTGAAACATGCCAAAAAACAACAACAGCAAAAATAATAAAAATGCGGTGCTCTTTAATATCATCTCTTTTTATAACATGGCGCAATGGTATTTACCAGTGGCTATTCGATGCCGGGCATCGAAAAAAGGTCAGGGGTTATTTCTTCTTCAACTCGATGCCGGGCATCGAAAAAAGGTCATAGGTTATTTCTTCCTCCACCCGTTGTTTTTTGCGGGTCAGGCGGTGTTTCAGGCGCGATTTGCCATGTTGCGCTTCATTGTCCCCCGTGGCGCCTCTTGCCATGGCGCCGCGTGGTTTGTCATCCTCCGCCGTGGCGCTTCTTGCCATGTCGCCGCGCAGGTCGACAACCTCGGGGTATGGGCCATCACCATCGTCATCGTCCTGGCCATCTTTATCGCCAAAAAACGCGCTGAATATTTTTTTGAACAGGCCGGTTTTTTTACCGCCGGATTCTTTGCCGTCATTGCCATGGGCTGTGCGGCGATTGTCGATAGCATCATCTTGCTCGTCTTGCAGGTCGGCGACGTTGCTCCGGTAACGCGCCGAGTCAGCGGCATCGTGCCATGCGGCGTTATCTTCTGTTTCTTCCTTATGGATTTCTTTTTTGCTGATGGCTTGCGAAAAATTATCAAACTCGGCCATTTCATCGGCAATGCTGTCGGTTGCTTCATCGCCGGTTGCATCACGCAAAGTTGGCTTATATTCAAGCCTGTCTTCCACATTGTCTGCCGCGTCATCGCTGTCGCCAGGAATCGGCGACCCCTTAGCAAACGGGTTATTAAACACCGGTCGGCCACTATTATTATCACGCGTCGCGGTGGCCGGCGCGGCATCGGCGACATTGGCGATATCGTCCATGCCATCAATGTCTACATTGCTGGCTTCATCGCTCATTTCATCGCTCGTTTTATGGACCATCCCGCCCATCAAGCCATTTGGTTGGCGATAGGGTTCTTCCGATTCATCCATTGCCTCTTCGCCTTCCTCATCATATTGCGGGCGTAATGGATTAAGGGGATTAAGGGCGGTGTTTTTAATTGCCGCCAGATGCTCGCCGGCGCGGTCGCTACCTTGGAAACCGGTGGCGCCCTGCAATGATTTTAACAAATGGCTGGCGACGCCGGCCCCCTCGCCCTTGATACCCGTTGCCACCAACGAGACGCGGATTTTGCCGTTCAGGGCCGGGTCGGTCGAACTGCCGATATGGATATTGCAATGCTCGCCCGCCGCCGCCGCAATAATGGCGATGGATTTTTCCGTTTCAAACAAGGTTAAATCTTCACCGCCCGATATATTGATAAGCAATTGCTTCGCGCCGGCGATGTCGGTGTTTTCCAGCAATGGGTTTTGAATGGCGCGTTGCGCGGCAACCGTGGCGCGGTCCTTGCCCGTGGCCTCGCCCGTGCCGAGCACGGCGCGACCCATCTCGCTCATCACACCGCGCAAATCGGCTAAATCCAAATTGATATGGCCGGGGCGCACGATAACATCGCTGATGCCGGCCACGCCATTGTAAAGCACCTGGTCGGCGAGCATGAAGGCCTCGCGGTTGGTGGTTTTTTCATTGGCCAGCGACATTAAATTTTGGTTGGGCACGATTATCAATGTGCCGACCTGGTCCTTCATGGCGCGGATGCCATCAAGCGCGATGTCCATTTTCTTTCGCCCCTCAAACGAAAATGGTTTGGTAATAACCCCGATGGTCAGCACGCCCAGTTCTTTGGCGATTTTCGCCACCAATGGTGCCGCGCCGGTGCCGGTGCCGCCGCCCATGCCAGCGGTGATAAACAGCATGTTGCAATTTTTTAATGTTTCCTTAATTTCGACGATGTTTTCGCGTGCCGCCTCTCGCCCGATTTCCGGGTTGCCGCCCGCGCCCAACCCTTGCGTCAAGGTGGTGCCCAATTGAATTTTTACATCGGCGTTTGAATGGATAAGCGATTGCATGTCGGTGTTGGCCGCGACAAATTGCACGCCCTGCAATTTTTTTTCGACCATGTTGTTGACCGCGTTGCACCCCGCGCCGCCAACCCCAAAGACAACGATGTTTGGATTAAAGCTCATGATATTATTTTACGCCTGTTCGCTTGCCCTGCCAAGTTATTTTATCTCTAGCCATAGTTTTTTCTTGCCCAAGCAACCAAATTTCGCAATAAAGATGGTTTGGGCATTTGTTGTTGGTTAAGTTGTTTTTTTATAATGAATAATGCGGCCCCCACCATTCCTGCAAATTCTGTGCCATCGGCATGGCGCGGCAAATTGGACAGGGGGTTGGCAGGCGTGGTGCGCACCCGCCGATTCAATTTTTCCCTTAACAATTGGTCTAGGCCTTTTAGCTTGGTGCCGCCACCGCTTAAAGATAACACCGCCAATTGCCGGTAATTGATGTTATATTTTTCCAACACACCGGTTACCTGGTTGATAAGGTTTGACAGATAGGCCGTTACCACCGCCATGGCCGCCGCTTCATCGATTTTTGGCAGGAGCGGATTGGTTGTGGCAAATGATAATTGCCCATTTTGCCCCGTGATATCGCCGAATGACCGCTTCACTGCCTCGGCGGTTTTTACATCAAGCCCCAAATTTTTGGCCAGGGCCAGGGTCAATGCCCGCCCACCAATCGGCAGGCGGTAAAGAAATATCGGGCAGAAGTTTTTAATCACCGCGATGTTGGTGGTTTCGGCACCGATATGCAGGCTTAATGCCCCCATTTCCTGTTCGTCAACCGCGGTCATGCCGAGGGCTGACGCCATGGCCTCATCAAGCAACCACGATGGCCGCAGGTTAATTTTTTGCAAAAGCCCATCGATATTTTCTAGGGCGTGGCGTTCCTCGTAAATCATTGCCATGGTTAGGGAAAGTTTTTGCCCGACCAAGCCAAGCGGGTTTTTCAGCGCGGGCGAGTTATCCAACCGGTAATCAAACGGAATGGGGTAAAGCAGGTGATAATCCCCCACCATTTTTGGCGACCAAAATTTTTGGTTCAGGGCGAGCAGATGCCGCCGCGTTACCGCAGAACCATTAAGGGTCAGGTTATATTTTTTCATCACCACCGCCGGGCTGGGGCCGGAAAACAACACGGTGATTTTTTTCAAATGATGCTCGGCGTTTTGTTCGGCCTGGCTGAGGGCGGCCAGGGCGCGGTCGCGGCAAGCCCGCAGGTCGACGATAAAACCATTTTTAATACCCAGCGATGGCGCGGTGCCAAACCCCATCAATAATGGTCGATTGTTTTTATCGCGGCAAAATATCGCGATGCGAATCGTTTCGCTCCCCAGGCTCAGCACCGCAAATGGCTCGTTATCAAAACTTTTTGAAAAATCTTCCCAACCGCTCTTCAGGGCATTGGTCGGACGTTGTAGGCGATTTTTTTTATCCATTAGAAATATTTTTTAGTTGTTGTCCGCTGGTATTTTTCTACTTATCCGGTGACAATAGCCGCACTATCGTTTGGTTTTCAAGCCGCAAATCAAGCTTCTCGATTTTCAAGTTTAGGATTTTATCACCTAACACCAATTTGCTCAAGCGCTCCATCACCGCTGGGGTTATGTCCTCTGGCATATCGACCTGCAGGTAACCATTGCCTAAGGGGCGCGTCAACCACAACCGCCACCGCCGCCCACCGACATATTGTGCCTGGTGCACCAAATCAAGGAGTAGGCTGTAGGATTGCAATTGGTTATATAGCGCGATGAAATGTTGCACCATCATGTCATCGGCCGGGCGGTAATCCAACAGCATGATATTGTCGGGCAAATCGCCGACGGTGGGTTGCGGCAACAACCGCCCGTCGCGCGTGATAATTTGCCGCGTCGCGGCCAGGAGGGCGACCGGCACCCGTTCAACAAAATTGATGCGTAATTCGCGGCTGGGGTAATGAATCACCACGGTGGCCGATTCTATCATCGGCAATTGTTCCAACGCTAATTTAATGGCGCGCGCCGGAATCAGCGGCAGGGGTTCGGCAATCGCCACCTGATGCGCCGTCAAAACCTTATCAATAATATCTGATGACGGGGTGAAGGTGGTTTCGCTGACCGCGGTGGCACGAAGCACGAAGCCCATTTTTATCGCCACGGCCTCAATTCGCGGCGTGATGAAATATAATCGACTGGCGGGGTTAAGCGGCGGGTAGAAAAAAAAATACAAAAACCCCATCATGCCCAGCAATGTAATAATAATCACCAGCCGCGCTATCCGATTATAAATATCTAAAAAACTATCCATCGCTAACTATAATATTTTATTCTGCACGACCGGCCGCCGCCAAAATATAATCGACCAATTGCGCGAAGGAAATGCCTTTGTATATTGCTTGCTCCGGCACCAGCGACAAATTGGTCATGCCGGGTTGCGTGTTAATTTCAAGCAAGGCCAAGCGGTTGTTATGCGGGTCGTAGCGGAAGTCGGTTCGGCTGACCCCCTTCGCGCCAATCACCTGGTGCGCGCGCAAGGCAAATGCCAAACATTGCTGGTAAATTTTTTGGTCGATGTTGGCCGGGCAGACATGGGTGGTTTCGCCGGTTTGGTATTTGGCCTGGTAATCGTAAACGCCACGGTTGGGTTGCAATTCGGTTACCCCAAGGGCGGTTGCCACGCCATCGATTTCCAACACCGCGCTGGTTAGTTCGAGGCCTGGGATATATTCCTCGACCAATGCGTCGCCAAAATTCCAAGTGGACAGGTCGGGGAATTCATCGCCGGCCTTGATAATATAAAGCCCGACCGATGACCCCTCGGTCACCGGCTTTATCACCAACGGCCGCGCGATGCTGGGGGTTGGTTGTTGCCTGATGGCGGCTTGGTTAAAAACCTCGTGCCGCGCAATCGGCAAATCATGGGCCGAAAAACTATTTAATGTTTTGACCTTGTCCATGGCGAGGCGCGACGCCGCCGGCCCCGAATGGGTGTAGCGAATTTTTAATTGCTCCAAGATTTCTTGCACGCCGCCGTCCTCGCCAAATCGACCATGCAGGGCGTTAAAACAAACATCGGGCGCAAAATTTTTAAGCGCGGTTTTGAATTGCGCCAGGCCATTATCGCTTATATCTTTTGGGTCGAGCATCATAACATTGTAGCCCAAGGAACGTAAGGCGTCGCCCACCGCCGCGCCGGAGACCAGCGACACATCGCGCTCGGCCGATGGCCCGCCGTAAAGCACGGCAACTTTTTTAAATTGTTGGTTGGTATTTTGATTCATGTTTTTAAGCCTCGCCAATTTTTTTTATTTCCCATTGCAAATCGATGTTGAATTTTTGCCTAACCTTTTGCACCGCCAAATCCCCCAGGGTTTCGATATCACGCGCCGTTGCATTATTATCATTTAGCAAAAAATTGCAATGTTTTTCGCTGAACACCGCGCCGCCCAGGCGGTGGCCGCGCAACCCCACGGCGTCGATTAATTCCCACGCATGGTGCGGCAGTGGGTTTTTAAATGTCGACCCGCCGGTGCGACCGCGCAGGGGCTGATTTTTTGCTTTTTCTTCCTTCAACTTAAGCATCTTTTCGCGAATAGCATTTTCGTCGCCCGTCATGGCGGTAAAATAAGCATTGATGCAAATAAAATCGGTCGGCACGGCGGCGTGGCGATAAGAAAATTGTAGGTCGCTGTTTTGTAAGGTGATGATGTCGCCCGCGCGATTTATAAAATCGGCGTGGTGCAATATATCCTTGGTTTCCGAACCAAAGCAACCAGCGTTCATAATCACCGCGCCGCCGACGGTGCCCGGAATGCCGATGTAAAATTCAAAACCGGCAACATGTTCCTGCAACGCAAATTGCGCCAGGGTGGCATCGCGCACCGCCGCGCCGGCGGTTATCATGCCATTATGATGAGTCATGCTGTTAAATCCCTTGCCCAGTTTTATCACCGCGCCACGCACGCCATTATCGCGCACCAATAAATTAGACGCGCCACCGATGGTCGTGATTGGTATATCGCGCGGCAGGTTTTTTAAAAAATATTGCAATTGGGCAATATCATGCGGCGTAAAAAAAATATCGGCCTTGCCGCCAACCCCAAACCAGCTGTGCCGCGCCAATGGCTCATCGAACAATAATTTTTCGCCAAGCTCTGCGCCTAATTCATGTAACAATGATGATAATTTTTGCGCGACCATTTTTTTATAATAATTTTTCCAATTCGGCGGGCAGTGCATTGGCCCATTTGGAAACATCGCCCGCCCCCAAGCATAATATCATATCGTTTGGTTGCACCACGGCGGCCAATTGTTTTGCCAAACCCTGCGGCGATGACATTTTTTCGGCATAGGGGTGGCCGGATTTTTTTATCGCGGCGAGCAGGCTATCACCCGTCGCCCCGTCTATCGGTTGTTCGCCGGCGCGGTAAACATCGGCCACGAACAGCAAGTCGGTTTTCAACAGCGATGCACAAAAATCATCGAACAGGTCGCGCAGGCGGGTATAGCGGTGCGGTTCCACCACCACCACCAAACGGCCCGCATGACCCGCGCCCTCAAGCGCGAACCGCGCCGCGGAGAGCACGGCCTCAATCTCCGCCGGGTGGTGGGCGTAATCGTCAATCACCGAGATATTTTTTTTGTCCTTGCCCTGCACCACGCCGGTCAGGGTGAAGCGACGTTTCACCCCCTGAAAGGATTCCAACGCGGCGCGAATATCGCGCCAGTCGATGCCCACCGCCCGCGCCACGGTAATGGCGGCGGCGGCGTTGCTGACATTATGGTTGCCAAACAGCGGCAGGCGAATCGCCGTTTCGCATTTTTTATTAAGCCACAAATCGAACAACGCGCCGCGATTATCGAACCGGATATTTTCAAGCCGCGCCGCCGCGCCGGGTGCCAGCCCGTAGCTGATAATTTTTCGCTCTTTTATTTTTTTTACCAATTCGGCCACCACCGGATGGTCAAGGCAGGCGACGGCAAAACCATCAACCGGCACACGCCGCATGAAATCGTAAAAGGCGGTTTTGACCGTGGCGAAATCGCCATAATGGTCAAGATGCTCCGGGTCAATATTGGTCACCACCGCGACCGACGCCGGCAATAATAAAAACGAACCATCTGATTCATCGGCCTCGGCAATCAACCAATCCCCCTGCCCCAATTTGGCGTTCGATTGATAATTGTTGATGATGCCGCCGCTGATGACCACCGGGTCCAAACCGGCGGTGATAAAAATATGGGCAATCAACGACGTGGTGGTGGTCTTGCCGTGGGTGCCCGAAACCGCCACCGATTTTTTCAAGCGCATCAAGGTCGCCAGCATATCGGCGCGATGCACTATCGGAATATTCAGGGCTTGGGCCTGGACATATTCGGGGTTGTCTTTTTTGATGGCGGTGCTGACCACCATGGTGTCGATGCCATTGCCATTATTGCTGTCGTTGCTGGCGATGATATTTTTTGCATCATGGCCGAGGTGAATAACGATGCCTTTTTTCTTCAAGCGCAAAACATTGGCGTTTTCGCCCGAATCCGACCCCGCGACCTTGTAACCCAAATCATACATTACCTCGGCGATGGCCGACATGCCGATGCCGCCGATGCCGACAAAATAAATTGTCCCTAACGGGCGCGTCGTAATGTCGGATGATTTTTGGGCGGGCATGGTCGTAATAAAATATAGTTATTTTTTGCGGTGTTCGATGGTTGCTATAACCAATTTCATCAATTCAACGCCAGCGTTTTTTTTGGCGAAGGATTTTATGTTGCGCGATAATGACTGGCGTGCGGCGGGGTTTAGCATCAGGTCGCGCAATGCGGCCGCCAATTCACGCACCAATGTTTCGCTGTCCTCCGCCGTTTTGTTTTTCTTTTCCACCAACAATCGGCATGCCGCGCCAGCCGCCAATAATTTTGCATTGTAATATTGGTGGTTGTCGGTGGCAAAGGGGAAAGGAATCAAGATGGCGGCATTGCCCATGGCCGCAATTTCGGCCAGGGTCGACGCGCCGGCGCGGCCGATGAAAATATCGGCGCGTGACAATTGTTGTGGCACATCGTCAAAAAAATCCTTGATGGTGTTTTTCACAGCCATTGCGTCATACCGCGCCGCCAGGGCGGCAACCTGCGCCGCCTTGGCCTGTTGGCGGATGGTTATTTTTTTTGCCATGTTGCCGGTATTGTCGGGTAATTCTTGCAACAGTCGCGCCATCGCCCGTGGCACAATATCGGCAAAAACCTGCGCCCCCTGCGACCCGCCGGTGACAAAAATTCTTAACGCGCCATTATTATTATTTTTAACAGCTTTGGTTTTTAAAAAAACATCCTTGATGGGTGTGCCGACGAAGCTTGTTTTTTTTCTTTCAACAGCGTTAAGCCCACGGCATTGCGGCAAGCCGATGGCTATCGCGCTGGCCGAGGATTTAAACAACCGATTGGCGCGACCGATAACCGCATTCTGTTCCAAAAAAACATGGCGCAGGCCAAGCAACCGCGCCGCCAAAAACATCGGCACCATCATGTAACCGCCAAACCCGACCACCACCGCCGGCCGTTCGCGCCGCAACAATTTGATGGCCGGCAAAACCGCCCACAGCAACGACGCGCCGGCCAATAATTTTTTGACAACACCGCCCTGCGGGCTACGCAATGGCAGGCAATAGGTCGGGCAAGATAATTTATGCCCGCGAAAATGTTTATGAAAATAATCGATGCCGCGTTGTTCGCTGACCACCGACGGTTGGTGGCCAGTGGCCAATAACAATGTCGCCAGCGACAGGGCGGGGAAACTATGCCCGCCGGTGCCGCCCGACACCAAAAATATTTTGTAAGAATTATTACGCGTCATTTTTCTGCCTCGTCAATGCCAATAAAAAGCCCATGGTGATGGCGGCCGATAACATCGCCGAGCCGCCGTAGGAAATAAACGGCAGGGTCAAGCCCTTGGTCGGGCCCAGCCCCAGCACGCTGAACAGGTTTATCAATATCGCAAAACCAAATTGACAAATCAACCCGCCGCCGGCGATTATTCTAAAATCATTTTTGCTTTCATAAAGCCGCTTAAAGCTTTTTAAAATAATCACCACATAAACCCCCAAAAGCCCCAAGGTGGGGATGAGGCCTAGCTCCTCCCCCAACAATGCAAAAATAAAATCGGTGTGAACATCGGGCAGGGTTAATTTCACCACGCCGGTGCCGAGGCCAGTGCCAAGAAACCCACCGCTGGTGAAGGCCGCCATCGATTTTTTTATCTGGTAGTCGTTGGTGTGTAATATACGTTCCTGAACATGGGGAAAAATATAATAGGCCGCGATGCCCACCAACGCCATGCCCAACAGCAACGGCAATATAAAACGCAATCGCGTGCCGGCCAAAAACATAATACTGAGGAAGGTCAAGCCAACCAACGCCGTCATGCCGACATCGGGTTGCAACAACAACAAGCCGATAACCAACAGCAATATCAACAACCCCAAGCCATAAAAAAAATATTGTTTTTCACGCTTGGCGAGGACAAAAAAATTGGCAAACAGCACCGCCAACGCCGGCTTAATAAATTCTGATGGTTGCAGGGCAAGGCCGAATAAAGGAAACCATCGCTTTGCGCCCTTGGTCTCTTGCCCGCCCCTGACCAATATCAATATCATCAGCATGATGGCGATAAAAAATATCAAACCCGAAAGTGCCTTTACTTGGCGCGGCGACAGGAAACTTGTGCCAACCATCGTCACCATGCCCAGGGCAACAAAAATGACATGCTTGATAAAAACCGATGATGGCGTCGTCGGGTTGGCCATGCTGGAGGATACCGCCAGCAAGCCAACCGCCATTAGGCAAAACACCAACACCAGTGTAACAATATCGACCGACCACCACCACCTGGCCAGCGGGCTTTTGTCGGCGCGGGTAAAAAGCAAACGATCCATCTATTATCTTTATATTTGTCTATAACAGCCAGCAGGATTAAGGGAGGTTTTTTAAAGCCAAAACACGGGTTTTAAAATCATTGCCACGTTCTTCAAAATTTTTATATTGGTCAAAACTGGCACCAACCGGCGACAGCAAAACAACCTCACCCTGTTTTGCATCTTGATGCGCCGCCGCCAAGGCGTCGGCCAAATTGTCAAACACCGCGCCGTCGATTTTTGCCATCACCGCCTGTTGCAATTGTTTTGCGCCGGCGCCAAAAAAATACCCACGGGCGATATTATCGGCGGCCAGCAACAGGTCATGAAACCTATCGCCGGATTTTAATTCGCCGCCGGCCAGCCACCTTATATTTTTAAAACTGCGCAGGGACATCAACGCGGCATCGACATTGGTGGCCTTGCTGTCGTTGATGTAGGCAACATCACCAAATTGTGCCACCAATTCTTGGCGATGCGCCAGGGGGACGAAGGTTGCAACGCCAGCGACAAAATCCTTAACCGCCATGCCGTAATAATCGGCCACCAGGTAAGCCGCCGCCAGGTTTTGCGCATTATGCGGCCCGGGCAGTGCCGGGTGCAGGGGCAAGCCGGCAATGGTTTTTTTTGTGCCATCGCGGTTGTCGACCAAATTATTATCAACCACGCCAACCCCGCCCGATGGCAAGGTAAGGCCAGAGATGGGAATCAGCCGCAAATTATTTTTGTTTTTTTCATAAAAGCCGCGACAAAATTCGTCGTCGATGCCAATCACCGATAATTTTGGTTGCTTTGCCTGCGCCGTGCCAAAAATTTTTGTTTTAATCGCCAGGTAATGTTCCATCGTGTCGTGCCGTTCCAAATGGTCAAAAGATAAATTCAATAACACCGCGACCTGTGGCACGGGGTCGGCCATTCGTTCGATTTGGTAGGAGCTGAGCTCCAGCACATAAACACCCCGCCCGGCCGCGTTGTTTGGCAAAACCGGCAAGGACAATGCCGCCAGGCCGATGTTGCCGCCCATGGTGGCCGACCGCCGGTTGGCCGTTAATAAATGCGCGGTTAATTTGGTGGTGGTGGATTTGCCATTGGTGCCGGTGATAAAAACAAAATCGCGCTTGTTATCGTCCTGTTCATCATCATCACCATCGCCGCCCAATTCGTCAAATAACAAATCAACATCGACGCGAATCGCCACCCCCAATTGCCGCGCCCGCACCGCCGCCGGGTGGGATTTTTTTAGCTTTGAATCGTTGGCGACAATGCCGGGCGATAATAATAACATATCGATATTGTCGCCCTTGCCCCAATCGGCGGGGGAAAGGATGGTAATGCCGTTGCTTTCAGCCGTGGCGCGATTTTTTTCGTCGTCGTCAAACGCCACAACATCGGCCCCCGATGCCACCAGGGTTTTCACCGCGGCCAGGCCGGTAACCCCCAAACCAACGACGTAGATTTTTTTCTTATTTTTTTGATAAGAAGGAAGCAACATTGCAGGCTCCCATTCTTTAACGTAATTTTAACGTGCTGAGGGCGATAAGGGCACAGATGCCGGCCACTATCCAAAACCTTATCACGATGTGGGTTTCGGCCAGGCCCTTTTTTTCATAATGGTGGTGGAGCGGCGCCATGAGGAAAATTCTGCGCCCGGCCTTATATTTCATTTTGCTATATTTAAAATAACCAACTTGTAACATCACCGACATGGCCTCGACCACGAACAACATGCCGGCAATCGCCAACACAATTTCGTGTTTGGTTGCCACCGCGATATAACCCATGACGCCACCCAGGGCGAGCGAGCCGGTATCGCCCATGAAAATCATTGCCGGTGGCGCGTTGAACCATAAAAACCCCAGGCCGGCACCGATGATGGCGGCGCATAACACCGCCAATTCGCCGCTGTCGTCCACATGGTGGATTTGTAAATAATCGGCGTAGATGCTGTTGCCCACCAAATAGCTGATAAAACCAAACACCGCGGTTACTATCAATATTGGGCCGATGGCCAACCCGTCGAGCCCGTCGGTTAAATTAACCGCATTGGCCGACCCGACCACCACCACCGCCATGACCAACAAAAACCCCCAGCCAAAATTAATACTGAGGTCTTTAAAAAATGGAAAATAAAGGGTCGTGCTGAGGTTGGTATCTTCGGACGCGTAGCGAATAAAAAAATACCCCAACACCGAAATCCCCCCGCCGAGCAACAACCGCACCCACCCGGGCAGGCCGCCGTTGGCCAGCATTTTGCCGGCTTTTTTGGTTTGTTTGGTGACTTTTTGCAAATCATCGACCATGCCGATAAGGCCGAAACCGATGAACACCACCACCGCGCCCCACAAAATAATATCGCCGCCATTGCCCCAACAAAATAATGAAAAAAGCGTGGCGACAATAATCATCAACCCGCCCATGGTCGGCGTGCCGGATTTTTTTAAATGGTTGAGCGGCACGTCGGCGCGGATGTTGGTTTGGCCGCGTTGTTGCGCGCGAAGCCAACGCATAAACCACGGGTAAAAAGCCAGCGAAAATAAAAAGGCGGTGAGCATTGCCATCAGGGCGCGAAAGCTGATGTAGCGAAAAACGTTTAAGAAACCGACGTAGGAATCGAGCGGTAGTAGAAAATAATAAAACATGATGGTTGGGGTTGGCTGGGTTAATAAATAAGACGATAAAATATTTTATGGTTGGTTTTCATTGGCCTTGTTTTGCAGGTGTTTGACAATTTTTACAAGCCCCATGGCCTTAGACGCCTTGACCATGATAATATCATATCTAACAATAATTTTATTCAATTCTGCGATGGCTTCATCGACGTTGTCAAAGGCCATCCCCCGTCCCGGGTCTTCTGTACGCGGCGGCGAAACTACAGTCCCTGCGCTACCATGTAATAAAAAATGCTCCCAAGCTTGCTTCATCAAGTGGCCAACGAAGATGAGATAGTAGGCACCTGAACGCTGGGCTATATCGACTATCTCTTTATGATATTCTAATTCCTTATCCCCCAATTCTTTCATATCGCCGAGGATGGCAATTTTTCTAGCCTTTTTTGACGACCCTAAAGCTGGCTCAACATAATTAACAAGATTTTGTAATGCCGCCTTCATCGATGCCGGTGCGGCGTTATAGGATTCGTCTATCAGCACTATTCTTTTATTGCCTATTTTTAATAACTCGCTATTGCCGCGCCCGCTTGGCGCGCCATAGGTTGATAATTGTTGCGCATGTTGCACCACGGCGGCATCTTCATCTATCCACAAATAACGAAGCCCGGCCAAAGCAAACAAACTATTTAACGCTTGATGTTTGCCATGCGTTTTTAAATAATAGTTTAATTCGCGAGCAAAGAATTTGAATTGTGCTGAGATATTAAAATTATATTCGGCATCAGCAGATACTTCGGCGCGGGCTGATTTTAAACGCACGTCGCAAAAATCCCCCTCCCCCACTGAAATCACTTCGCCATGTGGGTGGCGGTTTTTAAACTCACCCGACAGCAAATTAAAAAAATCATATTGGCCAGATGTTTTTTCCAAAATTGCCACTGGGGGGTCAAATGGGTTATCGTCCATCATGTGCTCCAACAATTCGCCCTTGGCTTTGGCGATGCCGCGCAAACTGCCCAAATAACCAATGTGGTTTTCGCGAATGTTGGTGATGATAACAATGTCGGGGCACAATGTTTCGCCAATTTCGCGCAATTCGCCGGCGTGGTTCATGCCGCATTCGTAAACCCCGGCCTTGATGTCGGCCGGTGAATTCAGCAAGCACAGCGGCACCCCCAGGGTGTTGTTTTGGTTGGCCGGCGATTTGTAATATTTTTTGCCGGATTTTTCCAACACATGCGCCACCATTTCCTTGACCGATGTTTTCCCCACCGAGCCGGTTATGGCCAACACCTTGCCACGGTTTTTATGTATTTCCTTGCGCCGAGAATGGGCGAGTTTTTTAATATCCGCCATCACATCATCGCTGGCGATGAGTTTTTTTTGTATGTCGGGCGAATAATTTTTCACGCGGTCGCGCAGGCACAAACTGCCGGCCGCGCCATTTTTTATCACCTGTTCGATATAATCATGGCCGTCTTGGTTTTTGCCGACCAATGGCAAGAAAATTTCCCCGCCGTTAATTTGTCGACTATCAATGACAAAACCGGTCGCGCCGGTGATGTCGCTGGAGATGCCGACGGGGTCGCGCACCCAATCGCCCAAATCATGCCCCAAACCCTCCGCCAATTGTTCCCGGCTCCAAATAATATTATTTTCTGTCATTTTTTATTTCCTCCCTTATCACCTCAGCATCATCAAATGGTAATGTTTTATCGCCAATAATTTGGCCGGTTTCGTGGCCCTTACCCGCGACCAACACCACATCGCCCTTATCGGCCATCGCCACCGCCATCGCAATGGCTTGGCGGCGGTTTTCGGCCTCTATACCATTTTCGCAGGCCGCCAAAATCGCGGCGCGAATTTTACTTGCCACCTCGCCCCTCGGGTTGTCATCGGTAACAATAATTTTATCGGCCAGTTCATTGGCGACCCTGCCCATTTTTGGCCTTTTGGTGGCGTCGCGGTTGCCGCCGCAACCAAACACCACGATAAGGTTTCTCTTGGTAAAAGGTCGCAAGGTTTGCAACGCCGTGGCCAGGGCCGCGTCGGTGTGGGCGTAATCAACAAAAAAATGCGCACCGCGATGTTCGGCAATTTTTTCTATCCGCCCGCGTATCGGCGATAAAGTGGCAAGATGCGGCAGGTATTTTTGCAATTCACCCGCGCTGTTATCCTTCATCACCATCATCAAGGCGGTCAGGGCATTTTCCGCCTGGAAATGACCGGTCAGGGGGATTCTCGCCTGGTAATTTTTTCCCATGAATTGAAAATCCATAACCTGGCCCGCATTGTCGGTTGGCGTCACGCGGGATAGGAATAATGTTGCGGCGGAATTTTTCTTGCGGCTCATCATTATTTTTGTCAATTGCCGTTGGTCGCAAATTGCCGAAATTTTTTCCGCCACCGCGCAATGTTGCCAAAAAATGGCGCGGCCACCAATTGACAATATGTCGGTAAACAACCGCAATTTGCTTTGGTAATAATGGTCCAATGTTTGGTGATAATCCAAATGGTCTTGGCTTAATTCGGCCATTGCGCCGGCCACCACCTGGCCGATAATACCATCCAACCGATACTGGTGCAGGCCGTGGGACGATGCCTCCATCGCCACATGGTCTACCTTATCGCGGTGCAATGCCGCCAGGGCGGGGTAAAGCCATTCCGGGTCGGGCGTGGTGTGTGATAAGGTGGTGGTGGATTTCGCCGCCGCGCCCTCGCGCACAATGCCCAGCGTGCCAATCGACGCCGCCGATAAATTGCCACGCGCCCATAATTCGCGCGCCATTTGGACAATACTGCTTTTGCCATTGGTGCCAGTAACTAGGGCAATGTTGCGCGGCATGGCACCGGCGCGTGCCGATAGTAGCAGGCTTAAATCGCGGCGCGGGTTATCGCTGGTGATGATGGCAATATTTTTATCGCCGCTGATTTTTTTTGCCACCGCACCATCGTCGGTCAAAATCGCCGTTGCGCCATTTTCAATCGCCGCCCCGATATAATCGCGGCCATCTTGGCCGCCGCTAAAACTCGGCGGCAGGGCGACAAATAACCAGCCACCCGCCACCCGCCGGCTATCGGCGGTTATGCCGGCGTGGGACGCGGCCAATTGTTCTATCGATTTTGGGGCAAGTTCGGTCATGCAACGAAAAAAACTATCATAAAATAATAAAAAAATTATCGGGGCTTGTATTGCTATAGCATGTTGCCCCAATTATTTAACGTCTGTTTAGCAATTTTTTGTCTGGCTTTATTGCGATTTTATCATTTCGGTTTTAATATTATTTGTGTCAACAACAACCCCGTCATCACCGCCGTTATAGGCGCCATCCAGCGGCGCAAAATGACTGATTTTTTCCAACGCCTGGTCGTTGCGTTGTTCGGCGGCGCGGCTGGGCGCGACCGCCAACAATGGCGCGATGGCACCAATCAATCGCCCGCTGGCCGGCACCAATGTCTCGCTCGCCAAATAACCCTTGCTGGTGTTATCCAGCAACAGAAAAACCAGGTAACGCGGTTTCTGCGTCGGGAATATCGAAATAAAGCTGGTCAAGTTTTTATCGCGGCTATATTGCCCATTGATGATTTTTTCCGCGGTGCCGGTTTTACCGCCGACCTCATACCCGACCGCCGCCGTGCCATTGATACGTTGCCCCGAACCCACCAGCACATTCAGGCGAAGCAACCGCCGCAATTCGGCGCGGGTGGCGGCACTGACAACCTCGCTATTATTTTTTTTATTTGGGTCGGCCACATTGTCGGTCGGTGATGGCCAGTTGAAAGCGGCTTGCCATTTTTCTGGCAACAAGCCACGGAATTTACCCCACAAGGTGCCGAACATGTTCCCTTGATTGAGCGATTGATTTTGGCTGGCGGCATTGCTTGCATCGGGTTGCTTGATTTGCAACGTCGGGGCGCGCCACACGCCGTCGCCCACCAATGCCGCCACCGCGGCGGCAAATTGCAACGGCGGCAGGGAAATCCCATGGCCAAAACTTATGGTTTCGCTTTCTATCTTGCCCCATGTTTTTGGCACCATCGGCCGCGCCATCTCATGGTCGGGCAGTTCAAAATTCATTTTTGATAGCAAATGCAACGATTGCAAAAAATTACGTTGCGCCATTTTATTATTTTGCAAAACATCACCCGTCAGCAATGCCGCCCCAATGTTCGATGAATAGATAAAAACCTCGTCGCTGGTAATCGATCGCTTGATGGGGTGCAGGTCGTTGATGGTGTAACCATCGATATCCAGCGGCCGGGTAACATCCCACAATCTTTTGCGCCATGGTTCATCGCCCTTGCTGTTCTGGTTAACCTGTTGCTGGTCCAACCATCCGGCCATGGTGACAATTTTCATGACCGACCCCAATTCGTAACTGCCGCCGGTGACCATGTTGAAGGTATCGTTGATATCAAGCTTGGCGCGATTGTTGGGGTCAAACCCGGGGAGGGAGGATAGTCCCAAAACCTCCCCGGTTTGCATATCCAGCACCACCCCACCGGCGGCCGATGCATTATGCGCCGTCTTCGCCTTGGCCAATTCGTTATCAAGGTAATTTTGCACGCGGCTGTCAATCGAGATATTAACATCATGGCCGGCAGATAATTGTTTGTTAAAAAAACGTTCCAGGCCAGAAACCCCCAGGTTGTTGCGATTAACAAACCCCACCGTCACCGCGCCGCTACGACTGCTCGGGTAAAAACGTTTGTTGCCATTACCGATTTCTAACCCTGGCTCGCCCAAGGCCAAAATAGATTGCTTCAGGGCCGGGTCAAGGTTTTCAGCGAGAATAATTTTACTGCCATTTTTATCTTGGAATTGTTTTAGCAAATCGCTTTTTTGCAGGTAAGGCAACAATTGGCTTAATTTTTGCGCCGTGTCGTTGGGTTTTAGAATATTACGCGGGCTGGCGACCAGCGACAATGTCGGCAAATTGCCGGCCAATAAAAAACCTTTGCGGTCATAAATCTTACCGCGCGGCACAATATTATATGCGTCCGGCGCTATCATAAATTTTTTGTTAATCGCGCCGTCCATCGCCAAATGCACCAATCGATAACACGGCACGGTAAATATCAATGACAAAACCGCCACCGCAATAATCATCCGCCCTTTTATTTTCCGCAAATAAATTTGTTTGGGGTCATGCGTCGCCTTAAAATCGTGCGGCAGGTGGCGCGTATCGAACAGCTGTTTTTCATCCAGAAAATCGATAAGCGGCATCGAACGGGGCAGGGTTTTGGCGCGCGGCATGCTTGCTTATTGTTGCAGGGTCTTATCGCTGTCGTTCGTTAATTGGCCATTATCGATGTTATCCAGCGCGCGCCGATTGTCATCGGGGTTGTAAACCAGGCGGTTATCAAAAAACCATTGGCGGCTGACAAATTGCGCTTCGTGGGTTGGCCGCATGTCGGGCAAAAATTTTGCGGTCAGGGTCGCGACCGACGAGGGACTGGAAAGGTCGCTGTAGGCAATCTCCAAACGGCTGTTTTCTTCGCGCAGGGCCAGCACATCGTGGCGCAATTGCTTGGCGGTGCGGTTGGCCTGGCTTAGGTAATAACCGATGTAGGTCGGCGTCCACCACACCGCAACAAAGGAGAAGCTGTAAATAATAATGATAAGTAATTTTTTAAGGGTCATGGTTTTTTCTTTCGTAAATTTTGATGTTATTAAGCGGCCAGCGGTTGTGGTGAATTGTTCGCCGCAATTTTTATCACGGCGCGCAATTTGGCCGAACGGCTTCGCGGGTTTTGCGCCAATTCCTGTCCGCTGGCGGTGATGGGTTTTTTGGTTAGAAGTTTAAAGGTCAGGTTATGTGGCTTGGCTGGGTTTGGCTCATCGGTGGTTTGGGTGGTTTGCGCCGCGCTTGCGCCGCCAGCAACCGGCATGACCATTGGCACATGGCGCGATGGATTTGCCGGTTTCACGGCGCGTTGTTTAAAAAAATCTTTGACAATTTTATCCTCCAACGAATGGAACGAAATCACCACCATGCGGCCGCCAATTTTTAATAATTTTTCGGCCGCCAATAAACCAGCTACAACCTCGCCCAATTCGTTATTCACCGCAATGCGCAACGCCTGGAACAGGCGGGTTGCCGGGTGATGCTTGCCATGCTTACCAATCGTGTCGACCACCAATTTGCTTAATTGCGCGGTGGTGGTGATGGGTTGTTCGGCACGCGCCGCGACAATTTTTTTTGCCAACCAGCGCGATTTTTTTTCCTCGCCGTAGCGGTAAAAAATATCGGCCAGGGCGGCCTCGCTCGATTGGTTGATGATATCGGCGGCGGTTGCATCGGTGCCATTTTGATTCATCCGCATATCGAGCGGTGCATCCTGCATGAAGGAAAAACCGCGTGCCGCATTATCCAATTGCATCGAGCTAACCCCGAGGTCGAAGACCACGCCGTCGACCATGCCGTGATAGTTTTTTAATAAATCGTCCATCTTGCCAAAATTGCTATTCATAAATTCAAAATTTGAGTGATTATCTTGCAATATCTTCGCCATTTGGTTGACGCTGGGGTCGCGGTCCAGGGCGATGAGTTTTTGCGGCCGCTGTTCCAATATCGCCCGCGCCATGCCGCCGGCGCCAAAGGTTGCGTCGATGTAAATGCCGTTCGCTTGGTTAATTTTTAGGGCTAGCATATCGATGACCTCGTTACATAAAACTGGAATGTGGTTGGTTGTCATTTTTTAATTTTGTTAATTGTGGGCGGGTTAGAGCACGAGCTTTAGGTTTTTCGGCGGGGTGCGTTTTTTCTTAAAATCATTCAATTTCGATTCATGCCAAATAAAAAACCTTGTGCCATGGCCGACAAAAAATATTGTATCACCCAATGAAATGGCGGCGTGGGATAAAAATTCACCGGGCAAAATAAACCGGCCGGTATCGTCGATGGCGATGTCGCGGCTTTCGGCGAACAGCCAGGCCATGTCGTCTTCTTCCTTTGAAAACAAATTGGTTTGCGCCATGACCGCGGTTTGTAATTTTTCCATGAAATTGATGGGGCAGGCCTCCAGCGCATCATGGCTGGGCGATGGAAAAAGAAAAAAACGATTTTCCGGCAAATGGGTGCGAAAAGCGGACGGCAAGGAGACTCGACCCTTCAGGTCAAGTTTCAAGGGATAGGTTCCAGTAAAAACAGCCATCATAAAATACCCTTATGGCGCAATTGCGGGGGATAAAAACAGAATCCCCCATCATTGCCATATTTTGGTATTTTATGGGATTTTATGGGATTTGTCAAGCTATTTCCACGGCTTTGTCAAGTGGTTTTGGAGGCGTTTTTTGGTGTTTTTTTTCGCTTCACCGCTCAATATCTCTCTCCCCGTCATCCTTGAAATCTCCCCCTCTCACCCCTCTCTCCGTCATTCTCGAAGCCACCACATGCCCGCCGTTTAGGCGGGGGCGCGTCAGCGCGTGGTGGCTATCGGGAAACCAATCCTTGGCGTCAACTTTGCCCACTCTCAGCGGACATCGCCTCGCTGGTTGATAAAATGACAGCTTCGCTGGCAAAAGATTATTACTTTGATGAAATATGACGCCAAGGATTGCAATTTATTCGCGCTATCACTTCGTTACTTGAGCGCGGCCGATAATCGTTGCGAATGGTTTGCGATATTGCTGAACGCAATATCGCTCGCAACGATTTCAGGAATGACGGACGGTGGGGTGTTAAAAAAACGGCGGAGAACAAAGCGATGCCACAA
>JASGCL010000010.1:5667-44970 GCA_030054115.1 Hydrotalea sp. | reverse complement strand
GAGGTTGTTCGGCCTGTCCCGTATTTTTATCGATAGCTCTCTTTCCATCTTGGCGAGGTGCAAGGCCTGATGGAGGGGTTGGCAACCGGCCTGGGGGTTGCGTTGCAGTTTTAGGCCCGTTATTCATTCTGCTGTTTACAAGCTCCGCCTTTTTTGCTTTATATAAAAGGTAACAATAACTTTGAGCATCGTAGAAAAATCATGGCACCGCAATTCGTTTATTTCATGCAAAATGTCGGGAAAATATACCCGGGGGGCAAGGAAGTCCTAAAAAATATCAATTTACAATTTCTGCCCGGCGTTAAAATTGGTATTTTGGGCGAAAACGGCGCGGGGAAATCGACGCTGTTAAAAATTATGGCCGGCGTGGACAAAGATATAACCGGTGAGGCCTGGGCCGCCGACGGCATCACCATTGGTTATTTGCCGCAGGAGCCAAAATTGAATCATGACCTGACGGTGGGTGAAAATGTCATGCTGGGGCTGGGGGATTTAAAAGACCTGGTGGTGGAGTTTGAGCAAATCTCCGCCAAATTGGGTGAGGTCACCGACACCGACGAAATGGAAAAATTATTAACCCGCCAAGCCGAATTGAGCGACAAAATTACCCACGCCGACGCGTGGGATTTGCAATCGACGATGCAGGTGGCGATGGACGCCCTGCGTTGCCCGCCGGAGGATTGGGGGGTGAAAGACCTGTCGGGGGGGGAGATGCGCCGTGTCGCCCTGTGCCAATTATTGTTACAACGGCCGGATATTTTGTTGCTGGACGAACCGACCAATCACCTTGACGCCGATTCAATCGCCTGGCTGGAACGATTTTTGGAAGATTACAAGGGCACGGTGGTGATGGTTACCCACGACCGATATTTTTTGGATAATGTCACGGGTTGGATTTTGGAATTGGATCGCGGCACCGGCATTCCGTATCAGGGGAATTATTCGACATGGTTAAAACAAAAACAACAAAGGTTGGAGCAAGAGGGCAAAACCGAATCGGCGCGCATGAAATTTTTGAAGGACGAGGAGCAATGGATAAAATCGAACCCGAAAGCGCGGCAAACAAAATCGCAAGCGCGGATAAACGCATATGAAGAAATGTTGCAACATAGCGCGACGCGAAAACAAACCACCGATTCGCTGTTTATTCCGCCCGGCCCACGGCTGGGCCATATTGTTATCGAGGCGAAGAACCTCACCAAGGCCTATAACGATAAATTATTGTTTGATGACCTGTCATTCACCATTCCGCCCGGCGCGATTGTTGGCATTATCGGCGCGAACGGGGTTGGCAAAACCACGCTGTTCCGTTTGTTGTCGGGGCAAGAAAAACCCGACGCTGGCGATATCACGGTGGGTGAAACGGTGACTATCGGTTACCAAGACCAACGGCGCGATTCGTTGGACGCCGGCAAAACCGTGTGGGAAGAAATTTCAAATGGTTTGGATAATTTGGAGGTTGGCGGTCGCGTTTTCCCGTCGCGCGGTTATGTTGGGTTGTTTAATTTTAAGGGGCCCGACCAACAGAAAAAAGTTGGCTTGCTGTCGGGCGGCGAACGTAACCGCATTCATTTGGCCAAGGTGTTGAAATCGGGCGGCAATTTGCTTTTGCTGGACGAACCGACCAACGATTTGGACGTGGAAACATTGCGCGCGTTGGAGGAGGCGATTTTGGAATTCGCTGGCTCGGCGGTTATTATCAGCCACGACCGGATGTTTTTGGACAAATTGGCCAGCCATATTTTGGCGTTTGAAGATGACGGCATGGTGCAATTTTGGCCCGGCAATTACCAAAGTTACGTGGCCGACCGCAAAAAACGACTGGGCGCGGAAGCCGACAAACCCCACCGCCCAAAATTCCGAAAGTTTAGTAGGTAGCTATAAAATCAGTTTGTTTTTACGAAATTTCTGATTTTAGCCAAGCGTTCACTTTTTGCAACATCTCAGTGCCTTTTGAATAAGTGTGTCCGTCATCTGCCTTATCATATATATTTTTAACACCCGAATATGCACGATTAATTAATTTATCATCAACTTTATCTACCTCTATCTTAGATATTTCTTTTGCAGTTGGCTGCTCCTTTTTTAATAAAAGTATGGGAATGGACATCATAATATAATATAAAATATCCTTGCTCTGAAATGTGCTTATTTCTTCGTGCTTAATTTTATTTTTTAAAAATTTATTTGTTACTCGAAGCAATTCTGTCGCTATATAGTAAGTATCTAATGGGTAATTCGTATTAAAAATTTTACCATGTTTATCTTTATCCTTAAGATAATTAGATGGTCGCGCCCTTGCATCGTCAGGCTTTTTTTCGACTATTGCTAAAATTGCTTGCGCTAACGCTTTTATAGTAAGAATTTCAGAAGCTTTTTTTCCTTTCTCTTTATAAAAATTTTTTCTTCTATCATAAAAAATATTATATTTTTGCAAATGGTCTTCTATGTTATAATGAATTTTTTCTGTTGCGTAAAGTGCTTCTGGAGGAACTGCTGTTTGTGTATTGGTTGAACGAATAATTTTATCTATGCTCTTTTTATCTTTTGGAATAATCACTTTAATTAAAACAGCATTTTCTTCTCTAGCAGGTTTTAGATAATCGAAAATCGTTCTAGAAGTCTGCAATCCATTGACTATCATTGGATTATCGATGTTAGCGTCGTCAGAACGAGGAGAAAATTGATCTGCAATAATGGTTACCCCATTGTTTAGCCATAAAAAATCTTCGGCTCCATCACTGGCAAGGGTATCTTGCATGGCTTTATTTGCCGATTTTTTATTTCCTTGATAAGCTCTAATATTGTTTTCAAAAAGGCTAATATCTATATCATCCTTGGGATTGCCAGACTCATCTCTCGCTTTTAAAAATTCTCTAAAATCTTTTAACTTGCAAAAGAACAAATAACCATCTTTATGATTCATACATGTATTATTTATAAATTTAATATTTCTAATTTTCTTTGGGCGACTCCTTGCAATTTCTAGTAATTCTTTCGTCGTATAAAATTTACTATCAAAATAAAAATCAAATTGATTTCTTGCTCTTATATCATTTATCTCTTTATTTAAATATTCTTTTAAATCATCACTATCTTGATGGGACCTTTTTGCCGAATAATGATAAAACAGCTCTATCTTTTTAGGAAGAGTTGCTCCTCTAATTTCTCTATAGTTTTTAATAATTGCTAGTAATTCGGGTCTAACAATAGAAGCGTTATTATTAAAATCTTTATCCGAGCAAAAAATTAATCTCCTAACTGTGTCAAGAAAGTTAATAACTTTTTTCTTTTCAAAATAATCATCACATGTCGATTGGATAGCTATTATTTTTAAATCTTCAACATCATCAAATTTTTTTTCATCATTAATTGATATTAACTCTCCATCAATAAAAATATAAATTGCATCAATGCCGCCATCCTGTGTGCCATCAATAATGCCCTCGCCTATCTGCGCGTCATCAAGGTTATAATCCTTTAAAATAAAATTTGCACAAAAAAGTTCAAATCTTTCGCCATCGTCGAATCCCTCATCGGCGATTTTTTCACTTATTTTTTTATTTAATAGTAAAATTTCATTTTGATGCTCTGGTGAATGTTTATTCATTTTATTATACCTCAAGTGGAATAATAAATTAAGGATTGTAATTCATCAAGCTAAAAATTACTGCTTGCAATCCAAAAAAATACATTCCTACTCAACTACGGCAGTTTCGCGCGTTCATCGCGCATATGTTGGAGGTGCGAGCCGGAATTGAACCGGCGTACGAGGTTTTGCAGACCTCTGCGTAACCACTCCGCCATCGCACCATAACATTAGGAAAATGTTTAATTATCGTTTATCGGGGGTTTGACATCCATAGCTTAAAACATGTAATACCGCAATAGTGGCGAATGGACGATGATATTGCGCCCCCCCACCAACACCGATAACGCCCCGATTATGAACCAAAACCTGTTGCGGACAAAATAATGAACAAGGTTAAGAGTAACGTTACAAACGCGCCAGTCAATGAGCACAGGGGTCATGGCGGGCATGGCCAGGGCAAAAAAATTTTCCTCCTGCGCCATGACCAGGTGGTTTTTCCCGCGCAACATGGTTCGGCCGGCCAACCCATCGGCGGTGTGATTTTGGGACAATTGGATTACCCCATTACCGCGGCGCGCAACCACGAACGTTACGCCATGGTGGCGCGTGCCATTATCAACGCCACCGCACAACAACTCGATAATATTTGCGATGATATTTATTTTGCCGGCTCCGACCTGCTTCGCGTGCGCCAAACATTTGACCATTTGCTGGCCGACCTGCGTCGGCAGAACCCAGCATTTGCCGCAACGCCGCAACTTAACACCGACAAGGGTTTTCGCGAACAACATTTTGGCGCGTGGCACGGCATGACCTATGCCGAGGTTGAGGCGCGGGATAAAGTCGCCTATGACATATTTTGGCAAGATTTTATCAACCGCGCGCCCCCCGCCAATAAATCCCCCGATAAATACCCCAATAAATGTCCCGATAAATACCCCGATAAATCTCCCGATAACGAAAATACTAGCGAAAGTTTTATCATGCTTTACCAACGGGCGACAACCACGCTGGAAAAATTGCTGGCCACATGCCGTGAAAAAAACATCGTCATCGTGGCGCATGACGGGGTGCTTCGCGCCATCATGGCGTTTTTTTATCACACGGCCGAAAACCAACTATTGACTGATGCCTTAAATAAAGCCATGGCGCGCAAAATCCCCTATTTATCATTATTAAGGTTGGACTATGAAATCGGCGCAAAGCCTGTTATAGAATTTTTGTAGAAATTTATTTCTATGTCTATAAAAAAATAGTATAAAAAATATTATGGAGCCATGCAGTCTTCCCCCCGCCCCTATGTTATAAATGACACCATTGAGGAAGTGGTAAAAAAAAATCACGCGGTGATTATTATCGGCGGCGATACCATGGCATTGTCTATCGCCCATTATTTGTCGCAAAACCACGATGGCGAGGATATTTTAATCCTCAGCCCGACAACGCTGGGCGCGACCATCGACAACCGCCAATGGGCAATGGTGCGTGCCAATTATCAAACCGGGGCCAACACGCCATTTTTTGAAATGAATTTAAAATTGTGGGAAGACCTGCACCGCGATATTGGTTACAATGTCATGTTGTCGCAAATCGGTGCGATAGAATTATTAACAAACGACAAAATGATAAAAAACGCGCGTTATCGCGGCAACACCATGCGCCTGCATGGCGTCGACGCCGATTATTTGGAATTGGCCGAATTGCGCCGCATTTTACCGTTGGTCGATTTTTCTGACCAAGCCAGCCAAACGGTGCTGGCCGGCCTGGCCCAGGGGCGCGCCGGTTTTTTTAACCCGATGGCGGCTTTCTACGGCTTTTGGCGAACCTTATCGGCGCGGCGCGTCAAAATTGTCCAACATGCCAGCATCAAGGAAATTATCTTCAGCAAAAATGGTCGCGGCACCAGCGGGGTTAAAATTACCCGCAACGGCACCACCCACAGCATTCACGGCCAAAAAATAATCTTGGCGATGGCCGACGGCGGGGCCAGACTCCTGACCAACAGCCCCGACCATAGTCCGGAATTAAAAAAATTCTTCGCCCGCGAAATGACCGCAATGTTTGGCAAAAACATGGCGGCCGGTGCCTGGCCATGGGTGGCCGCGACCGAGGTCGAATTGTTATCAGAAAGCCTGTCGCCGATGATGGATAAAATAATTCAATTTCCCACCACGTTCGGCGGCATTGCCGGCCAAGATGACGCCGTGGCCCAGGTCAGCATCGGCCAGGGGGAATTGGGCAATGTCTGGTTCCGCGCCTTCGCCCGCCACCCCCTGCCAAACAACCTAACCAATATGGAATTCGATGCCACCACCAGCGACGCGTTTTTTGCGCACCTGGACCAGATGGACAATGTTGATAATATCTCGCACCGCGCCACGGTGTTGGCACGGGCGGCGGTGCAATTAATGCCGGCGTTGTTGCGGGTAAAATTATTAACCCGCTGGCACCAAACATATTTGGCATCGTTCGACGGCTCGCCGATTATCGACCGGCTGTTTGATAAAAATGATCTTTACATGGTGACCGGCATCAATGGCGATGGTTACGCCCTGGCCCCCGCCGCCGGCGTGGCGATGGCGCATTTGGTGGCAACCGGCACACCCCACCCATCGGCCGCCGATTATGGTTTCCAACGTTTTACCAAGGGGCAATTCCTTTATGAAAGGGCGATATAACGATGAAAATAAAAAAAGACAAACCCCAAACGCCAACTGCGGTGGTCGCCGACGATTCCTTGCGCGTTGCGCCACAACAACTTGGCGCCGGTCGGCCATTTGGTGTCGCGGTTGATACACGCCGGCCGGTGGCGTTTTTTCTTGATGGCAAAAAATACTTGGGGTTTCATGGTGATAACGTGGCGGCGGCATTGCTCGCCAACCAGCAAAAATTTTTGGCGGGCTCACTGCTTTACCATCGGCCGCGCGGCATGCTGGCCGATAAATTTTATGAAAGCAACGGCTTCGTTGCCATCGGCGATAAAACCGGCAATAATCACCGCCATGGGTTTGAACCGGCCATGGCGGTCGGCACCCTGCCGCTTATCCCAGGGGCAAGGTTCTATCGCACGCGCCACCCGGACAAATTTTCCTCCATCCAATTTTTTAATAAAACGCGCGAGGTCGTCTCGGCCATGCCCAAACCCATCAGCCAGCCGGCGCGATTGTCAAAAAATTTGGGCAATCGTTTGGCGCGGGCGGTTGGCACCAGCGACGTTTCCCGCGACGATATAAACCAATTGCGCGACGACACCCACCGCGCCCTGGGGTTGATGAACGGCTTCACCGGCAAAAATTTTGCCACCACCAGCGGCGGTTTTTGGACTGATTTTTTACGCCAGATGATGGGCTACGCGCCGGCACCATTGGTCAACCCGGCATTCCAATATATGGGGCGCGATACCGCCACCCAAGTATTTTACGACAACCAATTTCACCAATATGATGTGGTGGTGGTTGGCGGCGGGGTCGATGGTGCGCTGGCCCTGCAATCGTTGATGGCTAAACTTGGCAAGTCATCGGTCAGCATTGCGCTGATAAGCAACGAAACCGACGATGTCACCATGGCCAAGATGAGCGATGCCATCGGCAAGGCAAGCGCGCGGTTGCGGCTGGACCCGCGCATTTCATGGTTTTTTTCCACCACCGCGGTGACCAGCAAGAAACTCAAAGGTCCGGCATCCGCCGACAAAACAAAAAATGCCCAAGCGGCCATGCGCGAAGATATTATCGAAATCACCGCCAACAGCCACCATACCCAGCGCGACAACCACGCGGCGGGCGAGGTTATATGGCGCGAACAGCATCATGTTTTTCATTGCCGTGCGGTAATTTTGGCCACCGGCAAAAGCGAACAATTATTGCCGTTTGACAACAACGACCTGCCGGGCATCATGGGTTTTGGCAATGCCGTCAAATTATTAAAAATCTATGGCGTCAAACCCGGCCATCACGCGGTTATCATCACCAACAATGATAGTGTTTATCACCATCTGGATTACCTCCATTCGGCGGGGGTTAGTGTCTCGGCGGTTATCGATATCAGAAAAAACATTAACCCGGCGTTGCGTGCCATGGCCCAGGCGGCGGGGGCCGAGGTTTTTGAATTTTACTACCCGAAGCGCGCCCGCGCCCTTTACAGCCAATCGGCACCAACCATTTTCCCACGCAGTATCGGCAAGGCGATAAAAATGCTGGGCCGCGTGGTGCGCACCGACAACCCGACCGTGGCGTCGCTATTGGCGGTGCAACAGCTGGATGAAGATGAAACCGCCACGCCAGAAAAATTATCACCCGAACCAACAGCCGGGGAACAATTATCAACAACCAAAAACTTGGCCAAAAACGCCACCAGCAAAAAACAAAAACAACCGGCCGAATTATATGTCGCGCCGCAGGCCAGCAAAATTGTCCTGGCGCGCCCCGACCAAACCGATGAAGCCCTGTCGGCGGAGACCGAAAAGATTTTTAACAGCGATTGCCTACTTGTAAGCGGCGGGTTTCAACCACGGCTGTCGCTGTTCACGCAATTGCTACCCAAGGACAAGCGGGAGGGGGATTTCCTCACCTGGGTCGAACCATTGCAGGCTTACCTGCCCAAACATTGGCCGTCGCAAGTTTTTTTGGTTGGCGCGGCCGGCGGATGCTTCGTGGGCCACAGCGGCCACCAAACCGATAGCAATAATAACATGGCGCATAAAATGGCAAATGATGTCGCCAGCGAAATTGCCAATTTATTAGAGGGCAAGTCTGTGGGTAAATCTTTGAGCAAGTCAGGGGGCAAAAAATCAACTGGCGAAGGTAACATGGTTGCATATCACCATGGCCTGACCATCATGCCCCATCGGTTTTTGCCCGACACCCAGCATTTGGGGCGCAACAGCTTCATCGACCACCAATATGACGTGAAGTTAGAACATATCCATGGCTCGTTCGCCGCCGGTTACCACACGCCATTTGCCATCAAACATTACAGCAAATTGGGTTTTGGTTTTGACCGTGGTCAGGGTGGGTTGTCGCTTGCCCTGGCGTATCTTTACGGCAACAAAGTAACCGACGCCGCGACGACAATGCAAAATATCATCCAGCAAAATAATATCTTTGGTGAATTGCACGGCATGGCCCACCCCACCGCCTTGGGTGCGCTGGCGCACCTGCCGCTTGATGGTCGGCAATTTTTTAACCAAGTAGCGGTTAAGGAGGAAATGCCGCTCTATCCCCTGACCCATCGGCCAAAGTTTTTTAATGTCATCATGCACCCCGAAAATAACCTGAGCAACGACCATGGGGCGCAAACCACGGTCGAGGATGGTAAAAAAATTGCCAATTATTATCCATACCACGCGGGGGATGAAGCCGAGGAGGAGTCGCTCGAAGAAAAACAAAATATCCTAAATGGCATCGGTTTTGCCGATGGCTCGGCGGTGACGACGATAAAAATTATAGGCAAGCGGGCGATTGATTTCTTACAATTTTTATCGGCGACCAAAATCAGCAACAGCAAGGTTGGTGCGGCGGGCGGTGTTACCCTGCTCAACCCGCGCGATGGTTTAATTCTAGCGCGCGGCCGCTATATGGTGCGTGCGGCGGATATGGTTATCCTATCCCTGCCGTTGCGCTTGCCCGCCATGAACCAGCCCACCAATAATCATCAGGTGGCGCAATTCATCACGCACCTGGCGCGGGTTAATAGATTCGCCTTGGGCATCATCGACGACAGCGAGCAATCGGCGACCCTGCGCTTGGTTGGGCGCGGCGTTGCCCTGCTCCTCAGCCAATTTTATAACGGGCAGTTAATCGAAAAAACCATCGAAAAAATATTGGGCAAAAACGCCGCTGTAAAAAAATCCTTCACCAAGGACGAAAAAGAAAATTTAGACCAGGTGGCAAGGCAATTGCTGATAAAGAACTTACCGCTCAACCAAGCGCAACAGGTTGAGTGGCGCGGCTTTTCGTTTTTGCTAAGCCGGCGGCGTTTCCTCCCCGCCTATTACATCGGCGGCATGGTGGCCGACGTTGAAATAACCTGCCAAGCCGACCAGGCGGTGGCGCTATACCAACAATTATGGCATGGCGCGCTCGCCCCGCAAAATGATGAAGAAATGCCAGCCGCTAAAAAATTATCGGGTAAAAAATCGGCGGGGCAACCGGCCACAACCATCGCGCTTGGCGACATCATTGACGCCATGGGGTATCGGCCATTTGGGCTGGGGCGGATAGCACTGGATTATTGGCGTATGTTAAAGGGCGATGGCGCCCATGGCACGGTCGGCGAAATCGACGGCGGCCATAGTCTTTACGATAGTCGGCTTAACGATGCCATGCGTGATGGGAAGTTTTCCGGCCGCGACGAGGCATCAAAAGATTTCCTCGGCCAAAAAAATCGCGAACGGCTCTGCGGTTTTATCGCCGCCACGGGTGCGCCCGGCACCAACCTTAATAGTAACTTTAACCCGCTGGTCAGTGCCGGCCAGCAGGCGATTATCCGCGCCGGCAGTATCGTGCAGGAAATTGATAAAGAACCGCTGGCGCAGGGGCATGGCATCGGCCGTATCACCAGCGCGACCTATTGCCCGATAAGAAAAAAATACATCGCCCTTGGTTTTGTCCGCTCGGCACTTGACCCATTGTCTGGTAAATGGAAAGATCCATTCGGCCAGGAGGTCATGATTGCCGACCCATTGTTTAAAAATTACCAACGGGCAATAATTGTGCCCTACCACCAACTTGGCTTACCCGAAGCAAAGGAATAACATCGCCATGAAAAAAAACCCATCCGCTTCCGCCGTGCCCAGCACCTCGCCACTTATATTATTACCGGTCGGCGATTATTGGCATCCGGATTTTCCCGGCCTCACCGGCCTGGCCGGTGCCGATAGCCCCGACCGCGGCCGTATCGATAATGCCCTAACCGAAAGTTATGTGGATAAAAGCCGCCCCGATGGGTTTATCATCAACCACGGGCTTTTGCTGACCGGTGTTGCGCCCTTGGCGCATCATGCCTTGCAAACATTGGTCGCGCCGGTCGGTGAGGCGCACCCTGAAAAATTTTTAATAAACCTGCTGGGCAAACTTGGCGCGGCAAAAAACTTATCGCCCATCAGGCAGGATATTTATTATCAATCATCGCTGGCGGTGAAAAAATCAGGCCTGTTGGTAATGCGCTGTAGCGAATCATCGGCGATGGTTTACAACGAACAGCACAAGCCCAGCCCGCGCGATAACAAATCGCCATCGCCCTTCATCCAACCTAGCGGGGCGGGTTGGCAATTGGTGCGGGTCAGCGGGCAAAAAAAATTAAATGATTTTCTGTCGAGCTTCATTCCCTTACCGAAAGACAACAAATCAGGCGATAATTTTTATTGCCTGTCGATTTTAAACAAACCGCTTTATATTTTTTACCAGGGCGATGAGGCCTTGTTTTTTATTCCGCGCTCGGCCGCGGCGTCGCTGTTTTGTCATCTTGCGCTGGTGGCGGCGGTGAAGACCAACAACCTCACCCGTATCAAAATTGATTATTAACCGCAGGGTTTTATTTTAGATTTTTTACGGCCGCATGACAAATTCTAATGACATCCTGCTGACGGTTAAAAACCTCTCGCTGGAGCTCAACCATAAAAAATTGCTCGACGATGTTTCCTTCACCCTGCGCCGTGGGGCGGGGGTTGGTTTGGTTGGCTCATCCGGCGCGGGCAAAACAATATTGGCAATGGCTATCCCCGGGCTTTTATCCCCCTATCAACCATTTGGCGGGACGGGCAGTATCACCTGCTTCGGCGAGGAATCGGCCACCACCGATTTCAAGGCACGCGCCAAATTTCGCGGCGCAAAAATTGGCGTGCTGTTCCAGGAACCTCATTCGGCCCTCAACCCGCTACACCGCGTTGGCCGGCAATTTGCCGCCGCCATGTTGGCCAGTCGCGGCCTGGCGATGCTGGGCCAGGAACATATCGATTTCATGGCCAATCTTTGCGCTGAATTATCTTTGCCGCGCTTCAGCGTCGAGAAAAAAAACAACCGCGATAACCTGGCCGATGATTTTTGGCAACGCTACCCGCATCAATTATCCGGTGGGCAGAAACAACGTATCTTGCTCGCCATGGCATTGGTGGGGGAGCCAGATATTTTAATCGCCGATGAACCCACCACCGCGCTGGACCAGCATATCAAAAATCAATTGTTAGCGATGATAAAAAAAATAATCATCACCAAAAAATTATCGCTGATTTATATCAGCCACGATAAATTGGGGCTGGAGGATTTGACATCCGAATTATTATTATTGCGCGACGGCAAGGTTATCGAGCAAGCCCCGACCACCACCATGCTGACCAACCCGCGCACCGATTATGGGCGGGCGTTTTGGCAAATGAACTACCCCGAAAAAAAACCAGCCAACCAAAACCAACCCGATGATACCGATATTGTCTTGGCGGCGCGCCACCTGTCGATGACTTTGCCGCTCAATAATAAAACAACCTATCAATTTTTTAACCAGTGGCTTTTCTTTTGGCAAAAAAACAAAGCAAGCCAACCACCGCAGGTAAAAAAAATTCTGCAGGATATTAATTTTTCGCTTTACCGCGGGCAAACCCTCGGCGTTATCGGTCAATCGGGCGCGGGCAAAACCAGCCTGTGCCAGGCGTTGCTTATGCTAACGCCAAAGCAATATTTAAGCGGCGACATCATGGTCGCCGGCAATAATTGGCGCGGCTTATCAAACCGGCAATTGCGCGCGCAACGACGCAACATGCAGGTTGTTTTCCAAGACCCATTTTCATCGTTGCAACCGCGGCAAATTATTATTGATATTGTCGCCGAACCAATGTTGATGCGGGGCGACAAATCGGCCAAGCAAGCCGCCATCACCGCCGCCGAGGATATGTTGCGCGAGGTCGGAATCGATAAATCATTATGGCACAATTACCCGCACGAATTATCCGGCGGGCAAAGGCAACGGGTGTCGCTGGCGCGGGCACTTATCATGCAACCAAAAATTCTTTTGCTGGACGAGCCAACCTCGGCGCTTGATAAAACCACCGCCCGCGACATGATAGAATTGTTGTTAAGGTTGCAGGAAAAACACAACATCGCCTACCTGTTGGTTAGCCACGATATTAACGTGGTGCGCGCCCTGAGCGATAATATCATTGTCATGCACAATGGTATTATTATTGAGCAAGGCGAAAAAAATACGCTGTTGCAATCGCCGCAGACCCAGGAAACCAAATTATTGCTGGTATGATTTTGCTTGCTATTTACAATTGGTTTGGTAATCTGCAAAAAAATTAGAACCAATAAAAATAACAACAAAATATTTTAGTAGATTATTATTTTCCCATGGCCAACATATTACACAACAATCCACCCTTTTCCGACGACGAAAAAAAAATGCTGTGGCAGGGGGACAACGACCATATTATCCACCCATGGGAATTTATGGAATATTCGGGCACGAACAAACGCGCGATGTTTGAACGGGGCGAGGGGGTTTTTGTTTACGACCAAGATGGCAAAAAAATTCTCGACGCGCCGGCCGGCATGTGGTGCATGGCGTTGGGCCATGGCCGCCATGACATGGTTAAGGCTATCACCGCCCAGGCCGAAAAATTATCCTACTATTCACCATTTGCCATGACGTCGTCCATCGCGGTGGAATTTGCGCGCGAGTTAACCAAACACACGCCGGGCGATTTGAACCACGTGTTCTTTACCAACTCCGGGTCGGAGGCGGTTGATTCCGCCCTGCGGTTTGTTTTTTTCTATAACAATTTGCTGGGCCGCCCGACCAAGAAAAAAATTGTCAGCCGGCAAAAAAGTTACCACGGCGCGACCTACCTATGCCAGGGGATAACCGGCCGCGAACGCGACCGCCCATTTATGGACAGCGCGACCCATTTGGCATTGTTTTTGGAATCGCCAAATTTGTATTTCAAACCCGACAATATGTCGGAGGAGGATTTTTTAAAAACCCGCCTGAAAGAATTTGAAGATTTAATTGCGCAACATGGTGCCGACAATATCGGCGCGTTTATTGCCGAGCCGATTCAGGCGTCGGGCGGGGTGATTGTGCCGCCGAAGGGTTATTTGGCGGCGATGCGCGCCATCTGCACCAAGCATGATATTTTGTATATTTCGGACGAAGTTGTTACCGGTTTTGGCCGCATGGGCCATGTGTTGGCGAGCGAGGATTATTTCGGCATTGTGCCCGACATCATCACCACCGCCAAGGCAATAACTGGCGGTTACATGCCGATGGGGGCGTTTTTCCTGTCGGATAAAATTTACAACCAAGTGGCCGGCGCGGAAAAAGTCGGCGGGAAAAATGGCGCGGTTTTCACCTCGGGCTTTACCTTTTCCGGCAACCCGATGGCATGCGCCGCCGGGTTAAAAACCTTGGAAATTTTTGAAAAAGAAAATATCCTCGGCCATGCCAGAAAAATCATTCCCTATTTCCAAAAACGATTACGCGAACTGTTGGAAATTCCGATTGTCGGCGACGTGCGCGGCGAGGGGTTAATCGGTTGTATCGAATTGGTGGCCAACCGCAAATCGGACAAGGACGACAATGGTTTGTTAAAACTTGACCGCGGGGTTGGGTTGATGGTTGACGCCCATTGTTACAACCTGGGCCTGCTGGTGCGGCCGATTGTGAACCTGTGCGTTATGTCGCCGCCCCTGACCATTACCGAGGGGGAAGTTGATTTCCTGGTCGACACGTTAAAAGAGGGCGTCAAACGCACCATGATGGATTTAAAGAAGCAAGGGGTTGTGAAGTAGGTTAAATAAGCTGTTCATCCCATTTGTCGCAACCGGTAAAACGGATAAATTCTTCCCTGTCTTTATCGTAGCGAATAATTCTGAGTATATTTATTTTTTTCATATCCTCGTTGGTGATGTCTTCCTTGGTCTGACAGCCATACCCGTCTTGATATTCCTCATATTCTGTAAATAATTTATCATTTTTATAAATAATTTTTTTGCTTTTTAAGTGTCGATTTACAAATCTATCGACTGCTTGGCGTCCTAAATCAACATTACATAAAATAGAACATGGAATAACTGCCTCTATAATAGATGGAATGCCAATTTTTCTTAATGTTTGGCCAATAACTAACTCTTCATTGCCACAATATAAGGCTTCGCCACCCCAACATTTTACTAATCTACCATAATCAGGACATTTTGAATTATCTGTTTCCCCTTCCAATGGGTCACCAGACACAAAGCAAAAAATATTCTCCCTGCGTTTTCTTTCATTAGCATCAGTATAAGCATTATATTTTTTTAAATGATTTGCTTGCTCTTCGGTTAGATATTTCTGTTCTACCAATTTATCAATTCGCGTTGCTAGAACCGCCGAATTCGGCAAGGACAGCCCGCTATTTAATATATCCCCTATTTCATATTCGGTTAAACGCGTGTAATGCACCAGCAGAAATGAATGTTTTTGTAAAATGTTTACTAAATCTGTCTTAAATTTATCACGACATATATTAAATTGTTCCTTGCCCCCATATTTTTTATATATATTATTGATAATTTTTGCTGATGGTAGCTCATTTTGTTCTGCTATCATCGAAGCATTAGATGGACTGCCATTGCTTTCTTTGTCTATTTGCTCGAGCTCGATTTTTATAATCTTCTCATCAACCAACAATTCTTCGTGCGCCGCCAAAAATTCCTTAACCTCTATCGGCCAAGTATTTAAGTCTCTTATAACAATCGGTTGATTGCTTAACATCGCTTATCTAAAACCCCCCCCTACCCCCGCCGTTTTACTCTATCACGCCGGGGTTGAATGCCGTCGCGGTCGTGGCGGCGGGTTTTTAATTGTTGGAGAATATCCCATTTCTGCGCCTCGCTCGCCGTGCTCCAAATTTTAATTTCTGGAATAGTGCGCAAACAACCCTTGCAATAACGCCTTGCCTCGTCCATCTCGCACACGCCAACGCACGGGCTGGGCAGGGCAAATGTTAAATGGTTGGTTTGCGCGTCAGTCATTTTATATTTTTCTCAATTTTTTTTAACCACAGGCAAAACCATTACACCGCGGCGCGAATATTATGCCCCATTTTGTCGCTTGGCATTTTTTTGCCATCGCTTTTCGCAACCTTGGCCGCGCAAAATTTAAATTCGGGAATCTTGCCAAATGGGTCCAACGCCGGGTTGGTCAACATGTTCGCCGCCCCCTCGGCAAAACAAAATGGCACAAACACCATGCCGCGCGCCACATCGCGGTCGGCCCGCACCGGCACCGTAATTTCGCCGCGCCGCGTGCTGATGGTTATATCGTCCCCTTGGGTAATATTTTTTTCCGCCATATCCTGCGGGTGCAAATGCGCCACCGCCGCCCATTCCAACCCGTCCAACACTTGGGCGCGCCGCGTCATTGCGCCAGTGTGCCAATGTTCCAACAACCGGCCGGTGGTTAAAATCGTCGGGAATTCTTTGTCCGGCACTTCATCGGGCGGCAATAAATCAACCGGCACCAATTTCATCTTGCCCGACGCCGTGGGGAATCCACTGCCAAAAATAACCGCCTTGCCGGGTTTTTCATCGGCACAGGGATACGTCGCCACCCCATCGCGTTGCAACCGCGCCCATGTAATGCCGGTAATCGACGGCATGGTCTGGCGCATTTCCTCGTAAACCTCGCCCACATTTTTATATTGCCAATCCAACCCAATTTGGTTGGCGATAAGTTGCACTATCTCCCAATCTTGTTTGCATTCGCCCAGCAACCGCAACGCCGGTTTTGCCAATTGCACCTGGCGGTTGCTGTTGGTGAAACTGCCCGATTTTTCGGGGTAAGCCGAGGCCGGCAAAATAACATCGGCAAAAAAACAGGTCTCGGTCAGGAAAATTTCTTGGCACACCAAAAATTCCAACTTGGCCAATGCCTCGCGCGCGTGCTTCATGTCGGGGTCGCTCATCGCCGGGTTTTCACCCATGATATACATGGCGCGAATTACCCCCTTCATAATATCGCCCAAAATTTCCACCACGGTCAGGCCGCGCTTCGGGTCCAATTGCATGCCCCAAAAATCCTCGTAAAATTTTCGCACCTCAATATTTTCGACCGATTTGTAATCGGGAAAAAACATCGGGATAAGGCCGGCGTCAGATGCTCCCTGGACATTATTTTGACCGCGCAGTGGGTGCAACCCGGTGCCCGCCTGGCCAATTTGACCGGTGATGCCGGCCAGCGCGATTAAGCAACGGGCATTGTCGGTGCCATGCACATGTTGCGAAACCCCCATGCCCCAAAAAATAATCGATTTTTTGGCGGTGGCATAGGCACGGGCGACGGCGCGAATTTCATCGGCCGGAATGCCGCAAATGCTCGCCATTTTTTCCGGCGTGAATTTTTTATTACGTTCCTTCAACCCCTCGTAATTTTCAACATATTGTTTGATATAATCCTCGTTGATTAAATCCTCCTCGATGATGGTGTTTATCATCGCCGACAACAATGCCACATCGGTGCCGCCCTTAAATTGTAAATGCTTCCAGGCATGGCGCGTGATGCCGCTTTTGCGCGGGTCCATAACGATAATTTTTTTGCCCTGTTTGGCGGCCTGCTTAAAAAAAGTTGCCGCGACCGGGTGGTTTTCGGTCGGCCGCGAACCAATGACAATAATAACATCGGCCAGCAAGGCATCGGTAAATGGTGCCGACACCGCGCCCGACGAAATCCCCTCCATCAATGCGGCGACCGACGACGCATGGCACAGCCTGGTGCAATGGTCGACATTGTTGGTTTTAAAACCGGTGCGCACCAATTTTTGGAACAGGTAAGCCTCCTCGTTCGAACCCTTCGCCGAACCAAAACCGGCCAGCCCCTTGCCACCATGTTGTTGCAAGACGGCGGTGAAATTGTTGCCGATAATCTCTAAGGCTTCATCCCAACTGGCGCGGCGAAAATATTGGTCGAGGTTATCTTTATTAATCTGGTCGTCCCATTTTTTTGCCGGCGCGTCGGCGCGGCGCACCAATGGGTATTGCAACCGGTCGTCGTGCCGCGCGTAATCCATGCCGAACCGCCCCTTGACGCATAATTTATTATGGTTGGCCGGGCCGTCGCGCCCATCAACCTTGACAATAAAATCCTTGCCGGTATTTTTATCCTCGCTGGTGTAAATTTTTGTTTGGCAACCCACGCCGCAAAACGGGCAACCGCTGTCGGTTTCTTTTAATACCATTGGTTTGAAATCACCGACCGCCTTGTTGTCATTTGCCTCCACCGCCTTGACCATTTGGTTTTGCGGCATCAACGCACCAGTCGGGCAGGCCGCCACGCATTCGCCGCAGGCAACGCAGGTCGAATGACCCATCGCGTCATGTTGGTCAAAAACAATTTCTGAATCAAAACCGCGCCCCGCCATGCCGATGACGTCGTTGACCTGCACCTCTCGGCAGGCGCGAACACACAGGTTGCATTGAATGCAAGCATCCAATTGCACCGCCATCGCCGGGTGGGAAAAATCCTGCGCCGTTGCCGCCTTATGCTGGTTTTTGGGAAAGCGGCTATCCAGCGCGAAACCATGTTGTTTCACCATCGTGGCAAATTGCCCATCGGGGTTTTTGAAATTGCCGGCCTTGTCCTTTGGTTGGTCGGCCAGCAACATTTCAAAAACCAACGCGCGCGATTTTTTGGCGCGTTCGCTGGCGGTGTTGACCTCCATCCCCGTGGCGCATTTCCGCAGGCACGATGCCGCCAAAACCCGCTCGCCCTTAACCTCCACCATACAGGCGCGACAATTGCCATCGGCGCGATAACCCGGTTTGGGCAGGTAACATAAATGCGGAATTTCGACGCCGGTGCGGGTGGCGACCTGCCAAATGGTTTCGCCGTCGTCATAGGGCACGACCTCGCCATTAAGAATAAGGGTGTTTTTATCGCTCATTTTTTGTTGATTTTATTATGGATGCCAATCGCTTGCTTCCCTTACCTATAGCCGCTTTTTCCGCAAAAAGAAATTGGATTTTTTGCGCGGGTTTTGTCATGTTTTATGCCCCATTTTTTGGCGATATTGCATTACCGATGCCCTCATCCTAGTGGTTGTGTTTTGCGTGATAATGGGCTAAAATAAACATTGAGAGGGACGAAAGTTAATATCTGCAATGAGTGACGATAACAAAACCCCGCCCGATGACGACCTCAATGGTGAGCGCGATGGCACCGCCGATAGCAAAAAATCGTTAAAGGACGCCGCGAACAAAGGGTCGGGCAAGGTGGCCGATAAGGTCATGGATAAAACTGGCGACAAGCTGGCCGATAAGCACGGTGATAAGGGCGGCGACAAAAACACCGGCGCGGAAAATAAAGCCGACAATAAAGTTGATAGCAAAAATAACACCGCCAGCGGTGGCGATAAAAAACCGAAAACGCCGCTGACCTGCTCCTTTTGCGGCAAAAAACAGCAGGAGGTGCAAAAATTAATCGCCGGCCCGGGGGTTTATATTTGTAACGAATGCGTCGCCCTGTGTAACGATATTGTCGCCGAACAGCGGCCGCAATTGCGCTCGGTCGGCGGTGGATTCTCCGACAGCATTTTATTGACGCCGCAAAAAATTGCCGATTTCTTAAACCAATATATCATCGGGCAAGAGGGGGCGAAAAAAATCCTCGCCGTCGCGGTTTACAACCATTACAAACGTCTAAAACATTTGGAGCAGGTCGCCAACGGCGATACCGCCAATGGCGCCACCAACGGCGCGGGCAATGGTGCAACCAATGGCGCGGGCAATGGCACCGGCAAGGCGAAGCCAGCCGTTGAATTGCAAAAATCAAATATCTTGTTGCTGGGGCCAACCGGTAGTGGCAAAACCCTGTTGGCGCAAACCCTGGCCAAATTGCTTGATGTGCCCTTCACCATCGCCGACGCCACCACCCTGACCGAGGCTGGCTACGTCGGCGAGGACGTGGAAAATATCCTGGTGCGCCTCCTGCAGGCCGCCGATTACGATGTTGGCCGCGCCGAAAAGGGGATTGTCTATATCGATGAAATCGATAAAATCAGCCGCAAATCAGAACACCCCTCCATCACGCGCGATGTTTCGGGCGAGGGCGTGCAACAGGCCTTGTTAAAAATTATCGAGGGGACGGTGGCCTCCGTCCCGCCGCAGGGCGGCAGAAAACACCCGCAACAAGATTTCTTAAAAATGGATACCAGCAATATCCTGTTTATTTGCGGCGGGTCATTTGCCGGCATCGAAAAAATTATCGAGGCGCGGTCGAGCAAAACCGGCATCGGTTTCCACGCCCAACCGATGATGAAGGACAAGGACATCAGCGACCGGCAAAACGAATTGTTGCAACGGGTCGAGGTCGGCGATTTGATAAAATACGGCTTAATCCCCGAATTTGTCGGCCGGTTGCCGGTGGTGGCGGTTCTGCATGATTTGGATAAATCGGCATTGATTGATATTTTGACCAAACCGAAAAACGCCCTGTTGAAGCAATACCAAACCCTGTTTAGTTGGGATGGTGCCATGTTGACCATGACCGATGAGGCGTTGGACAAAATTGCCGGCCTGGCGTTAAAGAAAAAAACCGGCGCGCGTGGCCTGCGTGCCATATTGGAAAAATTGCTGACCGACACCATGTTCCAATTGCCCAATTGGCAATTGGCCGGCGATAAGGGCGGGCAAAAGGTCGCCGAGATTATTTTCAATGGCGACACGGTCGAGGCACTGGGCGCGGAAATTATCAGCGACAGCGATACCTCGGCCAATCAAAAAACCGGCGCGGCGGGTGGTGGCGATATGGCAAGCGATGACAAAAAAGCCAACGCCGCCAAGCCGCTGATTATTTATGATAAGGGTGAAAAAAAACCAGCCTAAAGATTTGATTTTATAAAAATGGCTTTTTCTTTTTTTCTTGTCCCCCTTGCCCCCCCTTGTATTTTTACCCTGCCAGCACTATCTTACTATTGTTGGAGGGTTACAAAATAATTTACCATAATGATTTATAAGGGGAAAATAAATATGGGGGCAAATGTTTTATAAATGGGGCGCGAGGCATATAAATTGCAATTCCATAATAACTAGACTTGTAAATAATCTTCTAAATAATTTTGAATAACCATCACCAGTAATGAATAATAACCATAGCGAAAAACCAGCATGAGCGATAATTTTAACAACCCCGAATCGGTGAAATCTACCGACCCATTTGGCAAGGGGGCCGCGGTGATGAAACGCCTGATACCAGTTTTGCCATTGCGCAACCTGGTGGTTTTCCCATCGATGGTGGTGCCGTTGTTTGTTGGTCGCGAAAAATCCATCGGCGCGCTCGAGGAAGTGATGCGCACCGACCGCGAAATTTTGCTCCTGACCCAACGAGCCGAGGATGTCGAAGACCCAAAGCCCGAGGAGTTATATGAAATCGGCACGCTGGGCAATGTGTTACAATTATTACGCCTGCCCGATGGCACGGTGAAGGTGTTGGTCGAGGGCGGCAAGCGCGTCCGCGTCAAAAAATTCTATCAGGGCGACCAATTCATGTCGGCCGAGGTTTCCGACTTGGAAGAAAAAATTAAAAACCGCGAGGAATTAAACCCGCTGATGAAAACCTTGGTCGAGCAATTCCAGGAGTTTTTTCAACTGGGCAAACAAATGCCGGTCGAATTGGCCAGCTCGATAGAAAAAATCACCGACCCGGGCAAACTAGCCGATACCATCGCGCAAAACTTGACCATCAAATTATCGGAAAAACAGGCCTTGCTCGAAATGCTGGTCATCGACGAGCGGTTGGAAAAAATCTTAAGCTACCTCGAGGGCGAAATTTCGATGGTGCAGGTTGAGAAAAAAATTCGCAACCGCGTCAAACGCCAAATGGAAAAAACCCAACGCGAATATTATTTGAACGAGCAGATGAAGGCCATTCAAAAAGAATTGGGCTCGGGCGAGGATGGCTCCCCCAAAAATGAATTGGATGAATTAAAGGCCAAGGCCAAGAAATTGAAATTGCCGAAGGAGGCGATGGAAAAATTCAACGCCGAATTAAAAAAACTATCGATGATGGGTGCCATGTCGTCCGAGGCCACGGTCGTCCGCAATTACCTTGATTGGATACTCTCCCTGCCGTGGCAGAACCCCACCAAATTATCGACCGATTTGAACCTGGCCGAGGAGGTGTTGAACGAAGACCACCATGGTTTGGAAAAAGTCAAAGAACGTATTTTGGAATATCTATCCGTCCTGCAACGGGTGAAAAAAATGAAGGGGCCGATATTATGCCTGGTCGGGCCGCCGGGGGTTGGTAAAACATCGCTTGGCCAATCTATCGCCCGCGCCACCAATCGCCAATTTGTCCGCATGAGCCTGGGCGGGGTGCGGGATGAAGCCGAAATTCGTGGCCACCGCCGCACCTACATCGGGTCATTGCCTGGTCGTATTTTGCAATCGATGAAAAAAGCCGGTAGCACCAACCCATTGTTCTTGCTGGATGAAATAGACAAATTAGGTGCCGATTGGCGCGGCGACCCGTCGTCGGCCTTGCTCGAGGTGCTTGACCCCGAACAAAACAGCCATTTCCACGACCATTATTTGGAGTTGGATTACGACCTGTCGCAGGTGATGTTTATCGCCACCGCCAACAGCCTGCGTATTCCACCGGCCCTGCTCGACCGCATGGAAATTATCCGCCTGCCCGGCTACACCGAGGATGAAAAGGTCGCCATCGCCGAAAAACATCTTCTGCCAAAAATTGCCAAGGATTATGGTTTTGAAAACGGCGCGCCGGCCGAAAAACCGGCAAGCAAAAAAGCCGAGAAGGACAAAAATGATTCTGCTGACGTAGCGTTGGATAAGGTCGCAATGACCGCGGGTGATGAAGCAAAACATGGCGATGCCATCAGCGACGCCAAGCCAGCCGATACCGACAAGGCCGACAATGCACCCAAACGCGCGAGCGGTGAAAAAGAATGGGATGTAACCGAATCGGCGGTGCGCGATTTGATAAGATACTACACGCGCGAGGCCGGCGTGCGTAATTTAGAACGCGAATTGCAAAAATTGGCGCGAAAGGCGATGCGCAAAATCCAACAGGAAAAATTACCAACCGTGACCATCAACGCGGAAAGCCTGGGGCAATATGCCGGCGTGCGCCAATTCCGTTTTGGTTTGGCCGAACAGAAAAATTTAATCGGCGTCGTAACCGGCTTGGCCTGGACCGAGGTCGGGGGCGATATATTGATGATAGAATCGATTTTAAAACCCGGTAGCGGCAAGGTCAGCAAAACCGGCAATGTCGGCAAGGTGATGCAAGAATCGGTCGAGGCGGCGGAGAATTATTTAAAATCGCGCGCCGCGTCCTTTGGCATTGACAAAAAAACCATGACCAAAAACGACGTGCATGTGCACGTGCCCGAGGGGGCAACGCCGAAAGACGGGCCATCGGCCGGTATTGCAATGTTGACATCGCTGGTTTCCAGCTTGACCGGCGTGCCGGTGCGGAGTGACGTTGCCATGACGGGGGAAATCACCCTGCGCGGTCGTGTCTTGCCGATTGGTGGATTGAAAGAAAAATTATTGGCGGCATTGCGCGGCGGGATTAAAACCGTGCTTATCCCCAAGGAAAATGAAAAGGACCTGGTCGAATTGCCGCAGGTGATTAAAGACAACCTGACCATTATTCCGGTGGAAACCGCCGATGAGGTGTTGGCGGCCGCCCTGACGCAAAAATTAACGCCGGTGGTGTGGGATGATAAGGACAATAATAACCCGATAGTGCCCGCTATCGAGGAAGAGGTCGAGGACAAAAAAACCGACGTGGTGCATCAATAATTTTGAGCTGACTTGACAAACAACCAAAAAAATTAGAAAGAGAAAACATGAGCGAAAAACTAACCGATAAAGATTTTAACCAAAAGGTATTGGAAAACCCATTGCCGGTGTTGGTCGATTTTTGGGCCGAATGGTGCGGCCCGTGCAAGGTTGTCGGCCCGATTTTAGAAGAAATCGCCGAAGCGAAAAAAGATAAATTGGTGGTCGCCAAATTAAATATCGATGATTTCCCGGAAATTGCCGGTGATTATAACATTCGTTCTATCCCCACCATGTTGCTGTTTAAGGGCGGCAAGGTGGTTGACATGCGGGTGGGCGCCATGGCGCGCGGGCAAATTGAAACCTGGCTTACGCCACAGCTTTAATACAATAACATAATTTTTTTATAGGGCGCGCTTGAGTGCGCTGGTTTTGTCGCGGCGGTGCCATTGTGCGCCTTGCGGTGAGATGATGCCACCTGTTCCCTGCTCTGTTCCCCTGCCCTGTTCCCCTGCTCCTGTGCCACCCATTGCGTCCAGCGGTGATATTTTGGGCAGGGTGGTAACTATCGCGCAACTTGGTGGTTTTTGTCAATAATAAACCAGTGATTTTTTGCAAAAAAATTTTTAAAAAATTGCATTTTTCCCTTGTGATTCGGTCGGACTCATCATAGTAATAAATTCCAAGTTTCGGTTTCTGGTCGCTTACCGTTCTGTTTTTGTGTAAAAACAATCACGAACAATAGGTCGCAAGATAAGAAACGACACCAAATAGCACCAACTTGGAATTATTTTCATCACCATTAACAATAATTATATAAGGAGAGAACAGATGTCATCCGCCAAAGACGTTTTAAAAAAAATTAAGGACGAAAACATAAAATATGTTTCGTTCCGCTTCACCGACCCACGTGGCAAATGGCACCATTTCGCCCAAATGGCCAATACCGTGGAGGACGCGTTGGACGAGGGATTGATGTTCGATGGTTCGTCAATCGAGGGCTGGAAGGCGATTAACGAATCAGACATGTTGTTAAAACCCGACGTGTCGCGTTGTTTCGTCAACCCATTTACCGCAGAACCCGAATTGGTTATTTTTTGCGACGTTATCGACCCGGTAACCGGCAATAATTACGAACGCGACCCACGTTCTATCGCCAAAAAATCGGTCGATTATTTAAATTCACTCGGCATTGCCGACACCGCCCTTTTCGGGCCGGAATCTGAATTTTTTGTGTTCGATTCGGTTAAATGGAGCAACGAGCAAAATTTGGTCGCCTATAGCTTTGACAGCGAAGAATGGCCGTCAAATTCATGGAAGGATTACGAGGACGGCAACCCCGGCCATCGGCCACGTCAAAAAGGTGGTTACTTTCCGGTGCCGCCAGTTGACCGTGGGGTTGATTTCCGTGCCGAGATGCTCGATGCCTTGACCGGCATGGGGTTGAAAATGGAAAAACACCACCATGAAGTTGCGCCGGCGCAACATGAATTGGGCATGAAGTATGACACGTTGGTTGCGACCGCGGACAACATGCAAATTTATAAATTCGGCGTGCATAATGTTGCCGAATCGTTTGGCAAAACCGCGACCTTCATGCCAAAACCGCTTCACGGCGACAATGGCTCGGGCATGCATGTGCATATCTCGCTTTGGAAAAATGGCGAAAATACCTTTGTGAAAAAAGGTAATTACGCTGACCTTTCCGAAACGGCATTGTTTTTTATCGGTGGCGTGATTAAACACGCAAAGGCCCTTAATGCCTTCACCAACCCCTCGACCAACAGCTACAAGCGGTTGATCCCCGGGTTCGAGGCACCGGTGATGATGGCCTATTCGGCGCGCAATCGCTCGGCGGCTTGCCGCATTCCCCATGTCGCCAATTTGAAGGCGAAGCGGGTGGAATTCCGCTTCCCCGACCCGTTGGCCAACCCCTATCTTTGCTACACCGCATTGTTGATGGCGGGGCTGGACGGCATCAATAACAAAATCCACCCGGGCGACCCGCACGATATGGATTTGTATCATTTGCCGCCCGCGGAATTGAAAAAAATTCCGACGGTGTGCCATTCGTTGCGCGAGGCGTTGGAAAGTTTGGAAAAAGACAATTCGTTCCTGACCAAGGGCGATGTCTTCACCAAGGATTTCATCGAATCATACAGCCAGATATTATGGCAACAGGTTTACCGGTTGGAACACCACCCACACCCGGCCGAATACGACATGTATTATTCGCATTAGTATCAATATATTCGCCCTACCGCTTCGCTGCTTGAGGGCAATATATTTGCCCTCAAGTAGTGAAGTGATGCCCTCAAGCAGTGCAACGATAGGGCAACCATATAGGGCGAATAAACTGCCTACCTAGTGTAAACGCATAAATTTGGGCGGTTTTTTTGGGACTTTTTTTTATGCCCATTTTGCGATAGGGTGAATCCATGCACCTTATCGTCGGCGATAGCCAAAATCTTGACGGCGCCAGCAACGCCGTGGTGATAAACCAAACCCCCGCCGACTGGCTTTTTCTCTCCTTCGCCGACACCGACCTCACCCTGCTCGCCCTCGCCATGAAGCGGGGCAATCCCCTACCCAGCCTACGCGCCGCCAACCTGGCGCAGATGAAGCACCCCTTCACCATCGACGATTACATCGACAAAACCGCGCAACATGCAAAGGTGATTATCATCCGCCTGTTGGGTGGTAAAAACTATTGGGCCTATGGCGTCGAGCAATTTCACAAAATTGCAAAACAACGCAACATCCAACTTTATTTTTTAAATGGCGATGGCGGTGCCGACCCCGAGCTAACCGATTACACCACTGGCGATGCGGCGACGCGCGGTCTGTTGGAAACCTATTGGCAAAAGGGCGGGGTGGAAAATGTCGCGGCCAGCCTGCAACTTTTATCAGGCGAAACCACATTGCCGCCGCCGCGCGATATTTTGCCCGCCGGTTTATACGCGCCAAATCAAGCTTATGATTTTGCAATGTGGCAGGTCGAAAAACCGGCGGTCGTCATCATGTTTTATCGCGCCCATTTTCAATCGGGGCAATTGTCATTGTTCGATAAATTGTTGCAGGGGTTGAAAGATAACGGCATCAGCGCGGTTGGTATTTATGTCAGCGGCGGCAAGGACCAGGGCGCAAAAAAAATCATCGAGCATTTATTCGCAAAGCACCAACCAAAAATAATCTTGAGCTTTCTTAATTTTGCCATCGCGAATCACATGACGGGCGAGGTTACAGCTAGCGATGATACCATTGCGTTAAATGCCTGGGGACTGCCCTGCCCCATGTTGCAACCATTGTTGTCGTCGACGCCAAAAAAAACATGGCAAAAAAACCCGCAAGGCCTGTCGGTGCAGGATGCCACCCTGTCGGTTATTTTGCCGGAGCAAGACGGCGTGATTGTCGACGGCATTATCGGGTTTAAAGAATCGGCGCGTCGCCACAAACAATTGGAAACCGAGCTGAAGGATTTTGCCCTGGCGAAAGAATCCCTGTCACCGCTGATTAAAAAATTGCAATGTTATTTGCAATTACAAACCATAGATAACCACGATAAAAAATTGGTGGTGGTGACGTCGAATTACCCGGCGAAGGATAGCCGGTTGATGAACGGCGTCGGGCTGAACACGCCTGAATCGGTGGCGCAGTTTTTTATCGCGCTGTATAAAAAAAAATATGATATGGGGAAAGCATATCAGCCGCGCACGACCGGCAATGACATTGTGGGGTCGCTGTTGGCCGGGGTTACCAATAATTACCCGGCGGATAAAAAAAACGGCGTGGTGAAAAAAATTTGCCTGACCTTATCACTCGCCGATTACAAAAAATATTTTGCGCAACTCAGCAAGCCATGGCAAAAAAAAATTACCGCGCAATGGGGCGCGCCGCAGGACGACCCATTTTTTGACAAAGGACGTAAAGCCTTCCTTATCATGGGCGAACAATTTGGCAAGGTAACATTGCTGTTGCAACCGCAACGCGGTTACGACATCGACCCCGACGCAACGCAACATGACCCGCAACTGGCCCCGCCGCATTATTACATCGCCCATTATTGTTTTGTAAATAATATCGCGCCGCACGCCATGGTGCATTTTGGCAAGCACGGCAATTTGGAATGGTTGCCGGGGAAATCCTTGGGCGGATTAAATGGTGTTCAATCGTCATGCTTGCCACGCGCCCTGTTGCCGGCCTGCCCCTATTTTTATCCATTCATCATCAACGACCCGGGCGAGGGCGCGCAGGCGAAACGTCGCACCTCGTCGGCGATTATCGCGCACCTGCCGCCGATGATGATGCGCGCCGAGCAATCGGCGTCGTTACAAAAATTGGAATGGCTGATGGACGAATATAACCAAGCGCGGCAATTGAACGAACCACGGCAAAAAAATATCATCACCGCGATTAGCGATGAATTAACCAACACCGGTTTGGATAAAGAATTGGGCATCGACGCGAAACAATGGCGCGACGATGGCGGCCTGCAACAATTGGCGGTTATCGACCGGCATCTGTGCGATTTGCGCGACCTGCAAATTCGCGGCGGGTTGCATGTGTTTGGCGGCAAAATCGAGCGCGCGCAACTTGCCGAAAATATTTTTTATCTGTTGCGGGTGAAAACCGATATTGCACCATTGGGCGATGTTATCGCCGACGTGCTTGAAAAAAATAATGACCAAGAACCCGCGCACAAAAAATTGCTCGAACAGGTATTTGGCAAAAAAATCACCACCGCCGGCGACTGGCAATCGGCCATCGACCAATTGGCGATTTTGTGGCTGGGCGATATTTTGTCCCTGCCCGCCGCCAAAAATCAGCAACAGAAAATAAAAACGCTACAGCCAATTTTTTTATTATTAAAAAAATCGCCGGCGATAAAACCACTAATCATGCGGGCGGAATTATTATTGGCCAAGATTTTATCATCGCCAAAAAATGAAATGAATAATTTACTACGCGGGCTTGACGGCGGGTTTATTCCACCCGGCGGGTCGGGCGCGCCCAGCCGCGGTCGGCCTGACCTCCTGCCGACTGGTCATAATTTTTTCACGGTTGATAATCGCAAAACCCCCAGCCCATCGGCCTATGACGTGGCACGGCGGAGTAGTGAACTGGTGCTGGCGCGTTATATTGCCGAACATGGCGATTACCCAAAAACAATTACCCTGACGGCGTGGGGCACGGCCGAAATGCGCACCGCCGGCGAAACCATCGCCACCGCCCTGTGCCTGCTCGGGGTGACACCCAATTGGGAGGCCGCCACCGGCCGCGTTACCGGTTTTACCATCCAACCACTTTCGTTGTTGAACCGGCCACGGGTGATGGTCAATTTGCGGATTTCGGGTTTTTTTCGCGACGCCTTCCCCCACTTAATAAATTTATTTGACGGGGCACATCGCGCCGTCGCGGCCTTGCCCGAACCACCGGCGCAAAACCCCATCGCCCATCACTATCGCGAAACCATCGCGCAATTAATAACGGGTGGCGTTGCCGAGGACGTGGCCGGCGACCTGGCCGGCGCGTCGATATTTGGCCCGGCCCCGGGCAGTTACGGCACCGGCATGCAACAGATGCTCGACAACAGCACGTGGCGCGATACCGCCGACTTGGCGCAACAATTTTTGCAATGGACCAGTCATTATTATGGCAAAAATCAATCGGCCAATAATGTCGCCGTTACGCCCAACCACGGCGGCAAAAAAAATATCTTTCACGACAAATTGGCCATGACCGATGTCGTGATGCAAAACCAAGACAACCGCGAACATGATATTTTGGACAGCGACGATTATTACCAATTCCAAGGCGGCCTGTTCAATGCCGCCAGTTTTTTACAACAGGGCAAGGGCATCGATAAAAAACTAGCCCATTACCACAACGACCACAGCAACCCGCAACAACCGGTGGTGCGGAGCTTGTCAGAAGAAATCGGGTTGATTCTGCGCGGTCGCGCCGTCAATCAAAAATGGTTGGCGCGGATAAGGCAAACCGGTTACAAGGGCGGGTTTGAAATGGCGGCGACCGTCGATTATCTTTTCGCCTTTGCCGCCACCACCCATGCGGTGCGGCCGGAACATTTTGACCTTTTGTTTCAACATTATTTGCTCGATAAATCCTCGGTCGATTTTTTACGCGCCAACAACGCCCCCGCCCTTTACGACATGGCAGAAAAATTTGACGAGGCCATTACCCGTGGCCTGTGGCAACCCAAACGCAACGATACGCTAAATATATTGGAATCGTTTCTACTTGAAAAAAACAAAAAAATTCATTAAAGAAATGATGAGAGAAAAACCCTAAAGAAAAATCATGGCCAGTCCACTTCACCAATTTAAAATTGAACCCATCGTCCCCCTGCATATCGGCGGGGTGGATGTTTCCTTCACCAATTCGGCATTGTTCATGATGCTGGCGCTGGTGGTATCCAGCGGGTTATTGTTCCTTGCCGTCCGCAAAAAACCAACCGCCGATAATTTAATACCCACGCGGTTGCAGGTCGTTATTGAACAATCATACCAATTCGTCGCCAACATGGTGGAATCGAACAGCGGGGCCGAGGCAAAAAAATACCTGCCGTTTGTTTTCTCGCTTTTCTTTTTTATTTTGATTGGCAATTTGCTCGGCCTGTTGCCCTACAGCTTCACCTTCACCAGCCATATTTTTGTTACCTTTGTCATGGCGGGGGTGATATTTATTTTTGTCACTTTGCTGGGTTTTGCCAAACATGGTTTTAAATTTTTAAGCTTGTTCGTCCCGCCAAAGGGCACACCGGCTTTCATGTTTCCGTTGATGATACCTATCGAATTTATTTCTTACCTGTCGCGCCCCATCAGCCTGTCGGTGCGGTTGTTCGCCAACATGATGGTCGGCCACGCGATGATGAAAATTTTTGCCAGCTTTGTTATCCCCCTGGCGGCCATGTCTTTTGGCATCGCCGGCCTGTTGCCCATCACCGTTAATGTCGTGTTGGTCGGGTTTGAAATCATGGTGGCGTTTTTACAAGCCTATGTCTTTTGTTTTTTAACTTGCCTTTATATAAATGATGCGCTACACCTCCATCATTAAACCTTTGTTCATTAATTTTTTTTAGGAGATAAAAAAATGGATCTAGCATCTGCAAAAATGATAGGCGCGGGGATTGCCGTTATTGCGCTTTTTGGTGTCGGTATTGGTATTGGTAATATCTTTTCCGCCCTGGTAACGGCTCTTGGCAAAAACCCGGGGGCGCGCGAACATGTTTTCGGCGTGTCCATGCTTGGTTTTGCCCTGGTTGAGGCAACGGCTCTTTACGCCTTGCTCATCGCTTTCCTTATCCTTTACGGGTAAAAATTTATCTTGCCGAACGCGACAATGTTGCTCGGATTGATGACTTTTTTTCGATACCGAAGCGCACCAATCAAACAATTGGTGCGCCTCGGGTTTCGTCGCGCGTCGCCGGTTGCCATCGGCTTTGGGGTTGCGCTGTTGCCCTTGGTGACCCCATTGATGGCCATGGCGGAGGAAGCCGCCGGCGAGGCCGAGGAATTCAAAGGTCTGCCGCAATTTGAGGCCTCGACCTTCCCCAGCCAGCTTTTTTGGTTGGTCATCAGTTTTGGTATTTTCTTTTTCTTAATGCGCCAATTTTTCGTGCCAAAAATTGGTGCGCGATTGGAATTTCGCGAAAATATCATCCGGGACAACATGCAAACCGCCGAAAAATTACTGGCGCGCGGCAAAAAAATGGAAAATGATTTAGAGGAAAAATTAACCAGCGCGCGCGGCGCGGCGCGGGTCGAAATGACCACCGCCGCCGCAACCGTTGCCAGCCAGCAGGAAGAAGCGCTGAAACAATTTCAAAAAAAATCTGACGGCGTGGTCGCCAACGCCAACGGCATGTTGCAAAAAATAAAATCCGATATCGAAAAGGAAAAACAAACCCTGGTCGATAATTTATCAAAAGAAATTGTCAAAAAAATCCTATCGTAAATCATCATCATGCAATCGATTATAAACCAACTGCCCACCGACCCAACCCTTTGGGTGGCCGTATCCTTTGGCATTTTTGTTATTTTGGCATTTGTGAAGGGGCGCGGCATGTTATTGGGCATGCTGGATAAAAACATTGCCGATGTTAAAAATCAATTGGCCGAGGCGGCAAGAATCAAAAAAGAAGCCGAAGAATTTTATCATACCGCCGAAAAAAAATTACAGGACGCCAAAAAAATGGCCGATGAAATTTTGCAGGGTAGCCGCGACGATGCCAAAAAGATATTAGCCGATGCCGATGAAAAATTACAAAAACAATTGGCGCAAAAAGAAAAACAATTGGCCAACCGCCTGGTCCAAGACCAAGCAAAATTAAAAGACCAATTGGTAAAAGAAATTGCGCAAGAAGCAATCGCCAGCGCGCGCGACAGCATCGCCCGCGAATTGGCGAACGAAAAAAACAACGACAATTTATTGGAAAAATCGATAAAAAAACTCGGCGGCTTGCAATAACCTCTGGCCGCCATTGGGTGGCCGCCATTGGGACGATGTCGCTTACATTAAGCCACCATTCTTATTTTCTAAGTTAAGCATCGCAACTGCAACAATCAGTGCATCTTGTGGGGCAAATACTGCGCCGCAATGATTATAATTTGATGCTGAACACCAGCCAGCCAAAACAACCAATCAAGGTTTATTTTGTAGAAAAACCTATCGCCTTAAGGCAATGCTCCCAAATAGGGCTACTTCTTAATTTTTTTCAGCTCGGCCTCTAACTCCGGCAGAACGGTGAAAAGGTCAGCCACCAGCCCATAATCGGCAACTTGGAAAATTGGTGCTTCATCGTCCTTATTGATGGCGGCGATGATTTTGCTATCCTTCATGCCGGCCAAATGTTGTATAGCGCCGGAAATCCCCACCGCGATATAAAGGTCGGGCGCCACCACCTTACCGGTTTGGCCAACTTGGTAATCGTTTGGTGCGTAACCCGCGTCGACCGCGGCACGCGATGCCCCAACCGCCGCGTTCAATATCGTGGCAACCTTATCCAACAATCCAAAATTTTCCTTCGCCGCCATGCCACGCCCGCCCGAGATAACAATTTTCGCCGAGGTCAATTCGGGACGCTCGCTTTTTGTTTGGTCTAATTTGACAAACGAAACCTTATCGGTTTTGGCCAGCACATCGACCGCCGCCACCTCGGCCTTGCCCCCCGACAAAGCATCGGGTTCAAAGGCGGTGCCGCGCACCGTCATGCAAATAATTTTGTCGCTGGTTTCGACCGTCGCCAGGGCGTTGCCGGCATAAATCGGCCGTTCAAAGGTATTTTCCTTCACCACGCCGGTGATTTCAGAAATCTGTTGCACGTCAAGCAAGGCCGCAACGCGCGGCATGATGTTCTTGCCAAAACTATTGGCCGGCATCACCACATGGCGATAATTTTTTGCCAATGCCAAAATAATCGGCACGGCGTCTTCGGCCACCGGGTGCGCCAAATGGTCGGCGCTGGCGGTGAATATTTTTTTAACGCCGCTGGCGGCTGATAATTTATCGGTGATGGGTTTTAAATCTTTGCCAATCACCAAAATGTCAATCTCGCCCTTGCTAACCTCGGCAATTTTTTTGGCGCAGGTCAATGCGCTCAGCGACGCCGGCGCCAACATATTATCGTGGTGGTCAAGAATTGCTAAAATCGACATCATCGTTCCTTTCGTTGCTATGGGTTAAATAACTTTTGCTTCGTCGTGTAATTTTTTTACCAATTCGGCAACGGTTTTTACCTTAACGCCGCCGCCGCGCGATTTTGGTTCGATAACCTTCAGGGTTTTTAAACGCGGCGTCAATGCAACGCCCAACGCATCGGCGGTTAGGGTTTCAATCGGTTTTTTCTTTGCCTTCATAATATTTGGCAAGGTCGTATAGCGCGGTTCGTTAAGCCGCAGGTCGGCGGTCAAGACCGCCGGCATTTTCACCTTGATAATTTCCAAGCCGCCGTCAACCTCTCGCGTGATGTCGGCCGCGTCGCCATTGATGGCCAATTTTGAAACATAGGTCGCCGATGGCCAGCCAAGCAAGGCCGCCAACATCTGGCCGGTTTGGTTGGCATCGCCGTCGATGGCTTGCTTGCCCAAAATAACCAACCCTGGTTTTTCTTTTTCAACCACCTTGGCCAATAATTTGGCAACCAACAGGTTTTCGGTTTCATGGTCGGCGGTGATGTGAATGCCGCGGTCTGCGCCCATCGCCAACCCCTTGCGGATGGTTTCCTGCGCCTGCGCCGTGCCGACCGAGACCAAGACGACCTCGGTCGCAATTTTTGCTTCGACCAATCTTATCGCCTGCTCAACGGCGATTTCGCAGAAGGGATTCATGTCCATTTTGACATTGTTCAACTCAACACCGCTTTGGTCGGCTTTAACCCTGACCTTTGTGTTGGCCTCAATCACCCTTTTTACTGGCACCAAAATTTTCATCGGTTTATTTTCTCCTTTAAAAAATTGAATGATTTTTGCTAACCAATTTTGTAAAACTTGTCAAATGATTTTTCGCCAATCATGACAAAATACTATTGTAATGGAGTTTTAAAAAATCACTGCCCTGCCAACCACGGGCGCGACGCATCGACCCATTGCTGGGGATTTTAATCGGGGCGACATGATTCAACCCGCCGACCACCGCGCGGTTTAAATGTGCCAACAGCGCAATATCGTGCTTAACATTTTCATTGTCGCGGCCAGCATTTTTTTTGATAACTTTATTATTTTTTTCTGACCATTTTATTTTTTTTACCAACGCGTCGTGGCGGCCAGCAATCGCCACCCACGGCATGGTGAGCAAGGTGCGTTGCGAAAGCCCCATGCCGCCGTCGGTAACGCGCCACCACCAATAGCAAAAACTGCTATTGAGGAGGACGTAGGCCTGGTCGCGCGTCTCGCTTGAAAAAAAATAAAGCGTGCGATAACTGGTGCGGTTTGGTTTTTTTAACAAGGCCGAAATAAAATAACGCGGCGTGGTCGGCACGAATAATTTATATTTGGTTGGCGTGGCGGATAGCATGTCACCCAATATTTTTTGTGTTTTTTCTGTTGCTTGGTTTTGGTCGTGGCCCTGCACCAATTGGTAAAGGTTTTGAAAATGGTCATGAACTTTTGGAAATATGGTCGCGGTAACATAGGGCACGGCGGTTAAGTAATGGTCGACGCTTGCCAACAATGTTGCGCGCTCAGCGGCGCGCCAACGAAGCCATGGCGTGATAAAAAATTCTAGCCCATCACTGGCGGCGGTTTTATGTTGGAAAATGGTAATGGCGGCGCGGGTGCTGTTGGCGTGGTTGCTGTTGATACTGCCAAATTTTTTATTATTAAATAAACCATCGGGCACATTGTCAAAATTATAAATCGTGATTTTTTTTGCCTGCGCCAATAATTGTTGCCGCAGGGATAAAAATTTTTGCGCGTGGGTGAATGATTGCGGCGTTACGGCGACGAACCCGCCACCGCGGCCTTTGGTTTGCGCCATCACCCGTTCGATAAATAAAGCATAAAGGTCGGGCGCATGGTTGGGGTTGTTTGTATTTTTATCAACCTTGCCATAGGGCGGATTGAACAGGGCATAATCGAATGGCGGTAAATTGCGGGCGGTTAAAAAATCGGCGGTGATAAATTTTTTTTCGATGGCGTGAAATAAATTTTTATTTTTTTGTTGAAAATGCACCGTCAACAAAACGCGCGCAATGAATAACGCCAAGGGATCGCGGTCGATAAAATATATATTATTAAGCAAAAAATCCTCGGCGGTATTTTGACGGGCAATCAAATAATAGGCGAGGTTGCCAATGCCGGCGCAGGGGTCGCACCAGATTTTTTCTTTATTATTTTGTTCTTTATTGCCAACATATTGCACAAGGTTTTTTACGGCCTTATCCGCCATCAATGTTGCAACATCGTCGGGCGTAAAATACTGGCCAGCGGTTTTGCGCGCCGCCGCGTCGCAATGTGCCAGCGAAAATTCATAAAGCCCGGCGATTTGCCCCATGGTTAATCCGGCGAGGGGGTTTTCCATCCCCTTTGTTTTTTTTACACCCCGAAAAAATTTATCCTGCAAAATAATCTTAACATCGTCACGCCCATTGTTAGCCAGTTGGCTAACATAATTAAATAATAACGCACGCCATGTTTTAATCATCCCCTCGCGATGCAAGCTCGTCTTTATCGTATCATGGATAGATTTATTGTCAGCCATATTACTGCAAACTTATTTTTCTAACACCATAATATCTTGCTACAAGGTCGGCAACCCAATCGGTGTTAATATCGCCCGACACCCAATAGGCGGTGTTAAACCGAAATGGCGGCACGACAACATCGGTTTTGCCATTTTCTTTTTGTTGTTTAATCGATGCCACCCGCTGTTCAAATGCCACGTGGTAACGATAGGTAAAATAACCATAGGCCGCCCAATGGACAACCGCCAAACACATCACCAAGCGCAAGGCAATTTTTTTATATCGCGCCGACAAGATATTTTTGCTTTTAACAAAAACAAATTCGGCCGACAACACCAACGACACCAACAACAATGCCGAACCAAAATATAAAGCGCGCCATGAAAAAAAGGTGTTGTAGATATTGGCCATAACAAAACCGATGCTCGCCACAAAGAAAAACACCGCCACCCCAAAATCCTTGTCCTTTTGCATTTTTTGCCACAGGCCTTTCCACCATGGCATGGCCGCCCTTGTCTTTATTTCCTTGCCCCAACCATACAGCACCAACAAAACAACAAACGGCATGAACCTGGTCTTAACAATAAAATGGTGGAAGCGGTCGGGCAGGTAACTTAAGCGATGCAGAATATCGCTAAGGTGAAAAATATTTTGGTCGTCGGAGTGTTTAAAACGCTCCCACTGGCCGGGGGCCGTCATCATCACCAAAAACCCAACGATGAAGGTCGTCACCCCAACATAGGCCCACAGCGGTAATTTTTTCCTGGCGATAAAAATTTTATAGGCTATCAGTAGCAACAACACCAACAGCGTCACCAGGGCGGCAAATTCCATTGTCATGCCGCCCAAAAAACCCAAGATGGCGATAAATAAAATAAAAATATATTTTTTAATAATATTTTGCGAAAAAACAAATCTATCATTATCGCTCATCAACAGGCGATAAAAAACCAAAAAAGCAAACAGCAGGGTTGCCGGCCAGCTATACATGCTATAGCCATTGGCCCAAAAAATCGTTTCCCCCTTACGCGCCAATATCAACATGGCGCCAGCAAAAATAAAAAACCAACGCCGCTGGTCATCAACCGATGAAATGCTTGGCCGACGGCCAAAACAGAAAATAAATATCAACCATGTAAAAAAAGTAAAAACTAACCCATTCAACACACCGGCAATCAACGCCGCCCAGAAATAATCAAACGGCGTGCGCCAGAAAGAATCCAACGGAATTGTCACAAATATATAACCAAGGCGACTGCCCCAATGGTAATAATTGTCGATATAAAAATCCCAAATCATACGCGGGTAGAAAAAATGCCCGGGCTGATAGCCGTAATCATAATACATATTGGCGGTGGCAAAATCATCGGCGCGCAGTGGCGTTAAATAAGTAACGACGGCAATATAAAAAAATGGCAAAAACCACACCAACCAGCCAAAGCCAGAAACCGATGCGCCATTTATCAAAGGTGAAGATTTTTTTTGTCCCATGGTTTATTTTTCTTCCATCGATGCCACGCCGTAATAATCTGACCAGGCCTTTTTCACCCAATCGGATTTAATACTACCATCGTTAATCCAAAAATTAGTTTTTAAATTCATTGGCGGCACGACAATATGGGTGACGCCATTTTCTTTTTGCTGTTTAATAATCACCTCGCGCGCTTCAAAAGCATTATGATATTCATAGGCGCGACAGCCAATCCGCACCAACCAACAAACCAACAACAAGGCAAATCCAACAAAAATAATTTGCTTAACCCGCCGCGACAAAATGCCCGAGGTGAAAAGATAATCGATCGCCAATAAAAAACTGACCATGAATAGCACCGTGGCGAGGAAAAAAACCCGCGCGTCCTTCACCGGGCTAAAGGCGACCGCCGAGGCCGAAGCCAAGGACGCCACGAAAAAAATAACCGCCGTGGCAAATAATTTATCTTTTTTTATCATGGCGATAAATTTTTCAATGATGGAGGATTTTTTGCCTGCCGCCTTGCTATTTTTTTGCCAATGGTAAAAAGCGAACAATAAAATAATCGGCGGCACCCAGCGCAGTCGCGTGATAAACAACCGCAACATATGCGGCACGCGCTCTAATTTATCAATAAAACTTCTTTCGTTGAAGGCGGCAAAAAACGGATCGCCAAGGCGCACATAATTCCCCGGGGCCACCATCAACACCGCGTAGCCAACCACGAAGGCCACCGCGCCAATGTAAACCCAGGCCGGCAATTGTTGCCGCGCCACCAACCATTGATAACCAATCACACCGAGCAACAAGGCGATGGTAATAATACCACCGATTTCAAATGTCATGCCGGCCAAAAACCCAAGGAGCGCGATAAAAATAATAAAAATATATTTTTGCCAATTATTTTTTTTGAATTGCAACATATTTTTATCGCTCAATAACAAACGATAAAAAACACCAAAGGCAAAAAGCAAGGTTATCGACCACAGATACATAACATAGCCGCTAATCCAAAAATAGGTTTCACCCTTGCGCGCGATAATTATCATGCTGAGGAGGAATAGCCAGAACCAATTTAGCCTGTCTTTATTTTTCGCAAAATTTGGCCGCTGGCCAAATGCCATGATGTAACACAACCATAAAAACAAAACGAACACCGCACCGTTGATGCCCGCCAATATAAAATTCGCGCCATTTTCATAAAACGGCAGGCGGCCAAAAGACAACAGCGAGAAAGCCCAAAACAATATACCGATGCGGCCGCTTTCGTTAAAATAATTAATCACAAATTGATGCCATATCAACGCCGGGTCGAACCATCGACCGGTGCTGTTCACGGCCATTTGAAAATCATCGACCATCATGGGGGTAAGGAAAGACACCGCCCACATGTATAAAAATATTGGCAATAGCATCACCGCCAACCACGCGGTTTTATTGATGTTTGCGACGGGTTTTTGTCGCTTTGCAATTTTCGCCATTCTCAACTATTATATTTTTTTCATCTTAAAAGCAAATGTTTTTAGGCCGTAGTAATTAGAGAGCGCGACCACCATCATGGCCAAAAATTGCGACAAATAAAGATTTATCGCCAATTCATCCACCAACAGGTGAAGCAACGCGGCATTGATAATATAGCCAACAAACCACGTCGTGGCCGCGCTGATATATTGATGGGTTATGGTTTTAAGGTGGGTTGTTCTATCGGCGAAAACAAAAATTTTCTGTGTGGTATAGGCAACAAAAGAAAAAAATATATATTGCAGGGCCAAGCAAATTTGATAACGCCCCGCCCCCAACAACCAGACAAATAATAAAAACACGCCATAGCCCGCAACGGTGTTAAAACCGCCAACCAACAAAAACCGCAATGGTCGCGGCAAGCGAAACCAATATCGCCACAACGCCGCCCATACTTGCTTCAATATCTTTATTACCATCGTTGGTTAATCCGTAACGGAAATTATCTTTTTAGGCAAGTATGAGATTCTACCCGCCAGCCCAAGGCCGGCTTTAAGCACCTGGTGCCGTTACCATTACGCACGTGGCAAAGAAAATATGGTGGGTGGTGAGGGGATCGAACCCCCGGCCGCCTCGATGTAAACGAGATGCTCTACCGCTGAGCTAACCACCCGGAATTTCTTCATACCCCGCCCACGCTTTTATCTCAATAAAATTATATAAGGGCGGAAGGTGGCACTTCCCCCGCGCTTAAGCTAACCACCCGGAATTTCTTCATACCCCGCCCACGCTTTTATCTCAATAAAAT
>JASGCL010000010.1:0-5567 GCA_030054115.1 Hydrotalea sp. | reverse complement strand
GTGGCACTTCCCCCGCGCTTAAGCTAACCACCCGGAATTTCTTCATACCCCGCCCTACCGCCGGCGGCGCGGGCGGCGCGTGTCGCTGGTGGCGATTTCTAGGAACAATAAAAAAATCGCCACCGAAATGGCCATGTCGGCCAGGTTAAAACTCGGCCAGTGATAGTCGCCGATATGGAAGTCTAAAAAATCTATCACGCCGCCTTGCCACAAACGGTCGAGGCCGTTGCTCACCCCGCCCGCCAGGGCCAGGCTGAGGGCGATTTTGATTCTTTTGCCATCGGCCTGCCAAAACACCGCCAAGGCGGCGACGGCAACAATCGCCGTCAAAAAAACAATCACCAGCGGCGGCAAATTATAATCTTGCAAAAAACCAAAACCCATCCCTTGGTTTTTGACAAGCACCAGGTTAAAAAAACTGGTGAATTGTTGTTGCGCACCTTCGCTTTGCAAAAAACCAATCACCCAATGTTTGGTCAATTGGTCGAGCGCGACCACCGCAACCACAATGGGCAATATCACCCACAGGTTCTTTTTTCCGATAATAGTTTTTTTTGGCATGAGGCCTCCTTTTTTATTTTTGTTTTTGTTTATTGTTGCAATGTTATTGTGGTAAGCCGCCAAAGTTATTTTTAATCAATGCCTCGCCGATTTGAATGGCGTTCAACGCCGCCCCCTTGCGCAAATTATCGCTGACGCACCAAAAGGCCACGCCATGTTCGACCGTCGGGTCAACACGCAAACGGCTGATAAAACTTGCATCCTCGCCCGCGGCATCCAACTGGGTTACATAACCCGCTGGTTCGTGCTTGTCATACAACGCAACCCCCGGCGCGGCCGCCAACGCGGTGCGCAATTTTTCCAAATCAACCGGTTTGTGGCATTCAACAAACACCGCCTCAGCATGGGCAACAAACACCGGCACCCGCACGCAGGTCGCAACCAAATCAATCGTCTTATCCCCCATGATTTTTTTTGTTTCGACCGTCATTTTCCATTCTTCCTTGGTAAAGCCATCGTCCATAAAAACATCAATCTGCGGAATGCAATTAAAGGCAATTTGTTTTGGGTAAACATTGGGGTCGATGGTCGCCTGGTTAAATACATCGCGGGTTTGATTAAACAATTCGTCCATCGCTTCCTTCCCCGTGCCCGACACCGATTGATAGGTCGCCACCACCACCCGTTTGATGCCCAGCAAATCATGAATCGGTTTCAACGCCACCACCAATTGAATGGTCGAACAATTGGGGTTGGCGATAATTCGTTTTTTGTTGGTTTGGTAGAAATTTTTTAACACCGCGCCATTGACCTCGGGCACGACCAACGGCACATCCTCGACCATGCGAAAATGCGACGTGTTGTCGATAACCACCGCACCGGCCGACGCGGCGCGCGGCGCAAAAACTTTCGACACACTTGCGCCGGGCGATGAAAAAACCAAATCGACGCCGGCAAAATCAAATTTTTCCAAATCATGCACCTGGTAACTGGCGTTATAATCCTCGACCGCGACCTCGCTACCCGCCGACCGGCTGGAGGCAATGGCAATAATTTCTGAAAAAGGAAATTGCCGCTCGTGCAAAATGCTCAGCATTTCTTGGCCAACATTGCCGGTGGCACCCACCACCGCGACCCGATATTTTTTCATGTTGTTATTTTTTTCTTTTTTATGAATGACCGCTCTAAATAACGGCTATTTCACCCCTAACAAAAAAAATTGTTGCCCGCAATAAAAATCGGCAAGGCTTATAACCGAACAGCAACTTGAAACTATCTATCATTGTAAATAGATATGAATTGGCTTAAAACATTACCAACGCAACGCCCTTAAAAAAAAAATATCGTCAATCATTTATCATACCATTCATGCCCAGCAACAATTTGGTCATTGTCGAATCGCCGTCCAAGGCAAAAACCATCAACAAATATTTGGGGAGTAATTTTCGCGTCATCGCCAGCATGGGGCATGTGCGCGACCTGTCGGCAAAAAGCGGTTCGGTCAACCCCGATAATAATTTTTCGATGACCTGGCTGGTCAACCCGCGCGGCGAAAAACAACTGGCCGCGATTGCCGATGCCATCACCCCCGATACCCAGGTTTATTTGGCAACCGACCCGGATAGGGAGGGCGAGGCGATTTCCTGGCACCTGGCCGAGGAATTAACCCGCCGCAAAAAAATGCCACGCGCCGCACCGCAACGCATCGTGTTCCATGAAATTACCGAGGGCGCGATTAAGGAAGCAATGCAACACCCACGCGGCCTCGACCATGACCTTATTGCCGCCTACCTGGCGCGGCGCGCGCTCGATTACCTTGTCGGCTACAGCCTGTCGCCGATTTTGTGGCGCAAATTACCGGGCAGTCGCTCGGCCGGCCGCGTGCAATCAACCGCATTGCGTTTGATTGTCGAACGCGAAATGGAGATTAGAAATTTCCAAGCAGTCGAATATTGGTCGCTGACCGCCGCCCTGCTTGCCACGGGTAAAAATGCCACCGCCCCCAACATTCCCCTAACCGCCGCCCTAACGCATGAAGGTGGCAAGCGGCTCGACCGCCTGGCCATCACCAGCAAGACCATGGCCGATGATTATAAAAAACGGATTCAACAGGGCAATATTATTTTGCGCTCGCTTGAAAGCCGCGAGGTAAGACGCCACCCGGCCGCGCCCTTCACCACCTCAACCCTGCAACAGGAGGCCAGCCGTAAACTGGGGTTCACATCATCCCGCACCATGCAAATTGCGCAACAACTTTACGAGGGCGGTGGTTTAGGCGGTGGTGTCGGCGGGCTTATAAGTTACATGCGCACCGACAGCACGCTATTAAGCGGCGAGGCGATTGCCGCGGCACGGCGATATATCGCCAAACATTACAGCCCAAGCCACCTGCCGGCCAGCCCACGGCAATATAAAACAAAAAGCAAAAACGCCCAGGAGGCGCACGAGGCCATAAGACCAACCAATGTCGCCCGCACGCCCGATTCGGTCGCCGGTTATTTGCGGTCGGACCAACTCGCTCTTTACAAATTGATTTGGCAACGCACCGTGGCGTCGCAAATGGAATCGGCGGTGTTTATTCAAACCACCGCCAGCTTCGACGTGAACGGTAAGGAACTGACCCTGACCGCGACCGGCCAAACCATTTTGTTCGATGGTTTTTTAAAATTATACCAGGAGGGTAAAGACGACGAGGCCGCTGAAGAAAACCGCACCATCCCGCCGCTGGCATCGAACAGCGCGGCGATTGCCAAGGATGTCTCGGCCGAAAAACATTTCACCGACCCACCGCCCAGGTATAGCGAAGCCAGCCTGATAAAAAAAATGGAAGAAATCGGCATCGGCCGACCCTCGACCTACGCCAACATCATCAATATTTTGCAAACCCGCGAATATGTGCGGTTGGAGAAAAAAAGATTCTTTTGCGAAAATCGCGGCATTGTCTTGTCGGCGTTTTTAACCCGTTATTACAACGATTATTTTAATTATAATTTTACGGCGCAGATGGAGGACGATTTGGACGAGGTCGCCAATGGCAAATACGACTGGCACGAATTGTTGCGCAAATTTTGGGAGGCCTTTGCCCAGCGATTAAAGGACAGCGAAAACCTGCTCCATGAGAATATCCAGGCCGAGATGCAATCGGTGCTGACCGATTATATTTTTGGCATGGGCGAGGAGCGCGCCAACAAACAAAAATGCCAGAAATGTAGCGACGGCAAATTGACCCTGCAGATTGGCAGATACGGGCCTTATCTTTCTTGTTCGAATTATCCCAATTGCGACTATCGCGCCAATTTTGAAAAATTGGCATTGGAGGAACAAAGCGACGAGCTCATCGATGGTGTGCCCCTGCCAAAATTTTTGGGCAAGGATGATTCGGGCCGCGACATCAATGTGAAAAAAGGCCCCTATGGATTTTATGTCGAGCAGGCACTGGCGCATAAACCCGATGCCGCCGCGATGGACGACGCCACCGAGGAAGACGCCCAGCCCGCCAGTGATGATGATGCCAGCGGCAAGAAAAAACCAAAAAAGAAAAAAGCCAAGAAGCCAAAGAAAGAAAAACCAAAACGCGCCTCTATCCCCAAGACATACAAGCCGGCGGATATCACCCTGCCGATCGCTATAAAATTATTGTCCCTGCCACGCACGATTGGGAGGGACCCGAACAGCGGCGAGGATATTATTGGTGCGATTGGCCCGTTTGGCCCATACCTGAAAATGGGGTTGAATTATTATTCGTTGAAGGGCGATGACAATGTGCTGGATATCGGCATCAACCGCGCGATAGATATCATTGCCACCGCGCCGAAGAAAAAAAACGAAGCGCGCGTGGTCGGCACCCACCCTGACGGTGGCGACGTGGTTATTAAACGCAGTCGCTGGGGTTATTATTTGGAATGGTTAAAACCCGTAAAGGGCGGCAAAAAACAAAAGAAATTCGCCAAATTGGCACCGGGCACCGATGCAAAAAATTTCACCCTTGACCTGGCCTTGGTATTGTTCCCACCCAGCGCGCCGAAAGCCGCGCCGAAGGAAAAAAAGAAACCAAAAAGCAAAAAGACCAAAAATGACGCGCGCGACACCGCCGTTATGCCCTAAGATAGGAGTTACAACATGGCCAAAAAATTTTACCACCAAGAAAAAAAAATCGTGCCCTTCAGCGACCAACATCTTTACGCGATTGTGAAGGACGTTGCCCATTACCCCGATTTTTTGCCCTGGTGCCTGTCGGCACGAATTGTTGAACAGCGCGATGGTTTTTTTGTCGCCGATTTGGTGGTTGGGGTTAAATCCCTGCGCGAAGAATTCCGGTCGGAGGTTACCTATAACGATGCCGATAAGAAAATCACCACCCGTGGCACCAGCCGTGGGCCGTTATCAACGATGGATAGCCATTGGCATTTCAGAAAAATAAACGACCAGGAATGCGAAATCGATTTTTCGGTCAGTTTGAGTTTTTCATCCTTCATCACCGAAAAACTTTTTTCACCATTTTTTAACGAGGCGGTGAAGCGCATGACAGCGGCCTTCCTAACGCGGGCAAAAACCCTCTAACATTAAAAAAAAATTATCGACGCGATTTTGACTTTGGTCGGCGGTCAGAAATAGCGACCAGCAGAACAACCAACCCGCCCAACATATTCATCGAAAATAAAAACCATTCAAAAATTGTCATATCACACTTCCTTCTTTCATTATATTATCTTCGCGGTTGATTGTCAATTATCATTATTTTCTTAAAAAGAGAGCCGCCGCAATCGTCCATATCATGGAGCTTGCCAACCATAAAATTTTTTCGATGTTATCAATAAAAAATTGCTGTCCACCAATCGCGCTGGATAAAAGGGAAGTTGTTTTAATAACAACGACAATTGCCAAGCCTTCACAAATTTGCGCTAAGCCATTACGTTGATTCTGGCTAAAATTTATTTTCATAAAAAATAATACCTTGCGAAATATAAATCACGCAAAGATGATGGTTTGAAAAATTATCGACGTTCAACTACGACTTACTTCTTGGCGGTTAGTTTGACGATGGCTTTTTTCACCACCAATGCCTC
>JASGCL010000009.1:36260-52035 GCA_030054115.1 Hydrotalea sp. | reverse complement strand
GGGATAAAAATACGAACACCGCGACAGCGGTGGAGATATTTTTTGGGTGGGTTCGTCAACAAGATTTCTTACCCAACTATTTGCTTCACCAACAACTTCCCCACTTCCTCCTTTGATAATTTGCCCCAGTCGGTGGGTTGGTTGTTTTGGTAAAAAATAATGTTGGTGGCGTCGGCGCCAAATGGTGCGCCATCGGGGGCAATGTCGTTGACCAATAACATGTCGCAATTTTTGGCGCGGTATTTGTCGGCAATTTTTTGCGCGGTGGCGGGGTTTTTTACATCAACCTCCGCCGCGAAACCCACCACCAAAGCGGGTCGGTTTTTGTCATGCCCGACACCGGCCAAAATATCGGGGTTCAATGTTAATGACAACATCGCGACATTATTTTTTACCATGTCGGATTTGTTTATTTTGCCGGCCGTCATTTCCTTGGCGCGAAAATCACTGACCGCCGCCACGGCAATGAAGCCGTCAAATTTCTGCCGGGCAATTTGCGCCATCACCGCCTGTTCCATCTCCACCCCCGTTACCACGCGAATGGTTTTGACGCCATGCAAATTGGTTAAGGTTTCCGCCGCCATGACGCCGGCGATTAATGTTACGTCGGCCCCCTCGTTGCTTAATGCCCGCGCCACCGCCACGGCCTGCTTGCCCGACGAAAAATTGCTGATGTAACGCACGCGGTCGATTTTTTCGCGCGTCGCGCCGCCGGTTAATAAAAACTTCTTGCCCGATAATTTTCCGGGTTTTTTAAAATGCGCCGCGATGGTGGCGAATAATTCGTCTGGTTCGGGCAGGCGGCCTTTCCCCGCCTCGCCACAGGCGGTGTCGCCGGTCGCCGGGTCAATAACCACCACCCCGCGTTTTTTTAATTCAGCGATATGTTCCGCCGTTTGCCGGTTGGCGAACATGGTTGGGTTCATGGCCGGTGACATATATATTGGTGCGGTGGTGGCCAACAAAATGGTCGACGCCAAATCGTCGGCGCGGCCATGGGCAATCCGTTCGATAAAATTGGCCGATGCTGGCGCGACGATAATAACATCGGCCAGCCGCGCCAAACGAATATGCCCCATTTCTTGTTCGTCGGTTAATGAAAACAAATCGGTGTAAACCGGCCCCTCGATAAGTGCCGACAATGACAATGGCGTGATAAATTGCAACCCGCCGGCGGTGATAACGCCAATCACCCGCGCCCCCGATTTTTTTAACAACCGCGCCAGTGCCAATGATTTGTAGGCCGAAATCCCCCCCGAGATAATAAGCAAAATTGTCCGGCCGGCCAATATGGTGCTGTCGGTCGAGATGGCGTCGCTTACGGCGGTGGATTTACGTGTTTTTTTTGCCATGGTTTTGGGCGGTGGTGATTTGTGCTTGGGGCGTTGGTGGGTGTTTAAAAACCCACTCTAGCAGAATCAACCAGCAATGTAAAAAGCGTGGGGGTGCATCCGCCGCTTAAGCCACGCCCCGCGACAAAAAATGCGGCAACCAAATGCGCCGTCACAATAATGTTTCGCCACAGCGGCAAGCATGAAGTTGCATTTTGGTAAAAATAGTTTTATGAATAGTAGCGGATTACAGATAATCGAGAAAAGCAAAACCTTAGCAAAAATATAGCAAAGATAATGAGCGATACCATCGACTTTACCACCAACCTTGCGACCACCGCCGCGTCGGCCGCGACCACGGCGACAACCGGCACCGCCGGTGGGGGGGCAACCATGGCGACCGCCAATTTATTATCCGGTTATTTCCCGATAGTTATTTTTATGGTGGTGGCCTTTGGCCTGTCGGCGATTATCATCATTGCCTCGCGCTTGATTGTGAAACAAAAACCCTACACGGCGAAAAATGACCCCTACGAATGTGGTTTTCCGGCCTTTGCCGAAACGCGCCACCAATTTGACGTGCGGTTTTATTTGGTGTCGATATTGTTTATTATTTTCGATTTGGAGGTTGCCTTCCTCTTCCCCTGGGTGGTGGCGTTAAAATCGGTGGGCGCGGCCGGTTTTTATGCCATGATGCTGTTTTTGGCGATGTTGACCATCGGGTTTATATACGAATGGAAAAAGGGCGCGCTTGATTGGGAATAGATAATGGCGCGTGATAAATTGCGTGAAAAAAAATAAATAACAAATATAGTTTGAGGCTAATAATATGAAAAACCCATTTACAATCGGCGGCGTTGATAAAACCAATTCCGCCCCGACATTGGTGCCCGGGCAAAACACCATGCCCGATTTGCTGGCCGAGGAATTAAAAAGCTCTGGCTTTGTTACCACCAAATTAAACGACCTGGTCAATTGGGCCGAAACCGGTTCCCTGTGGCCCATGACATTTGGCCTGGCCTGTTGCGCGGTCGAGATGATGCATTTCCTGACGCCGCGTTACGATGTTGAACGTTTCGGCGTCGTGCCGCGTGGTTCGCCCCGCCAATCGGACGTTATGATAGTCGCCGGCACCTTAACCAACAAAATGGCACCGGCGTTGCGCCGCGTTTACGACCAAATGGCCGAACCGCGTTATGTTATTTCAATGGGGTCATGCGCCAACGGCGGTGGTTATTACCATTATTCCTATTCGGTGGTGCGCGGTTGCGAAAAAATTGTGCCGGTCGATGTTTACGTGCCGGGTTGCCCGCCGTCGGCCGAGGCCTTGATTTACGGCATCATGCAATTGCAACGCAAAATAAAATCGCGCCAACGTTTTAAAATTTTTCGCTAAGCCATTTATCACGCCATGAATAATTTTATCAAAAAAATCGAGGGCCACGCCGAAAAAAATTGGGCGGGTTGCGTTATTTCCATCACCGCCGGTAACGAGGTCTGCCTGACCGTGGGGAAGGAAACCCTGCGCGATGTTATAACGCACCTGAAAGAAAAAATGGATTTCACCATGCTGATGGATATTACCGCGGTCGATACATTGAATGATTTGGAACATCAAACCACCAGCCATAAGGACAAACGTTTCGCGGTGGTTTATCAATTATTAAACATGGTTGGCAACCAACGGGTGCGGGTTAAGGTCTGGCTGGCCGAGGAAGAAATGGTGGCGAGCATCGTCGATTTATTCCCCGCCGCCAATTGGTATGAGCGCGAGGTGTTCGACATGTATGGCGTGTTTTTTGACGACCACCCTGACCTGCGGCGTATTTTAACCGACTATGGTTTTGCCGGCCACCCGCAACGCAAGGATTTCCCCTTGACCGGCTTTGTCGAGGTTTATTACGACGCCGATAAAGAACGGGTGCAATATAAGGAAGTTGATTTGCCGCAGGATTTAAGGTTGTTCGATTTTGAAACGCCGTGGGTCGGCACCAACCGCATGGGGGCAAGACACGGCGTTAAGGCCGACAAGCGAATCGCTTGGCAGGGTAATATCCCCCAAATGGTGCATACCAATTTGCCCGATATATTGCCGGGCGATGAAAAGGCAAAATTGCCAAAAAAATAAAAACGAAATAAACACCATGCCGACCAAGCAATTGGGTCAGGCCATAGCGTCGATAAACAGCGCAAACAAAATACAGCCGCCGATATTTTTATGTATTTTTTTTATAAGCCCCTCGCTAAAATTTATTACGCGACGATTTATTTTTTTGTTTTTTGTTTTTGTTATCTTGTCAGCGGCCGATATAAAAAACCCGCCCTGTTATTTTTTCCCCATTTGGGCATGGGCGATTTGCTGGCCGTCAATGGCATGGTGCGCGCCGTTGTGGCGCGGGGCATGGTGCGCGCCGTTGTGGCGCGGGGCATGGTGCGTAATTTGGCCAAGCAAAATAAAAATATCATTGTCGTCGTGCTGTGGCGCAATCGGCAAGAGGCCAGGGTTCTGTTCCGCGATATGAAACGGGTTAGCTTTTATATTGTTTACAGCCACACCAATATCGCGCCATTTTTTGACGGGCGTTACCATGGTTTTAACCGATGGAAAATCGCGATGTTGAAAAAATTAAACATCGATACCCTGTTGATTGGCAACAACAACCCGAATTTGCCACCGAAAACTTTCGCCGATGAAAACAAGCGTGGCCGCGTGATGCAGGTCATGCACGAGGCCGCCGGTTTTAACCCCAACATCATGCACAATAAATTTTTCTTGGCGCGCGATAAAAAACGCGAGGGTGATTTTTACCGCCGCGCCATTTCTTACCTAAAAACCGACGATTATGTGGTGGTGCACGACGACCCAAAACGCGGCTTCACCATCGACATAACAAAAATCCCCGAATTAAAAAACGGCAAGACAAAAATTCTGTATTTGGGCAAGGGGCACTGCCCGATAAAAAACAAAACAATGTTTGATACCATCACCACCATCGAACGGGCGCGTGCCTTCCACGGGTTTGATTCCAGCTTCATGTGGTTGGTCGAATTGTTGGGGTTAAAAACCAAATCTTATCTTCACGCCACACCGGCGCGGCCGCACGCACGCAATGCGGCGATGGTTAAAACCTTCAGAAAAAAATGGATTTTGATAAAATGATTTGCTATGCAAAGTAATATAGAGGGTATAGGATAAAACCGCAGGGTAAAATCATGGCCAAAGTCAGCGTCACTAAAAAATCCAGCAAGCCAGGCAAGAATCGCAAAAAAATTGCGGGCAAAAAAACGGCCAAGCGCGCGCGGCCAACGCCGGCCGCCATGTGGCGTGCCGCACGCCGGGCGATAAAAAATTCGGCGGTGTTTGTTGACGGGCCGGCCATAAGCAAGGATAAAACCTTCCCCACCGATAGCCAGGTGCGCGAATTTATCACCAACCAAGGTGATAATAGGGGCGACGCCGCCGAACGGGCGGCGCGGCGCAAGGACCCGACCATCAACACCATGACCTTCAACTTTGGGCCGCAACATCCGGCGGCCCATGGCGTGCTACGCATGATAACCGAAATGGACGGCGAGGTTATCGAACGTCTCGACCCGCATATCGGCCTGCTCCATCGTGGCACCGAAAAACTCATCGAGCATAAAACCTACCTCCAGGCGATTCCCTACTTCGACCGGCTTGATTATGTCTCCCCCATGGCGCAGGAACATGCGTTTGTTTTGGCGGTCGAAAAATTATTAAATATCACACCGCCGCCGCGCGCCCAATATATCCGCGTGATGTTTTGTGAAATCACCCGTATTTTGAATCACCTGCTTAACATTCCGGCCTACGCGATGGATGTTGGTGCCATGACGCCGATTTTTTGGTCGTTCGAGCAACGCGAAATGTTGATGGAATTTTACGAGGCGGTTTCCGGCGCGCGCCTTCATGCCAATTATTTTCGCGTCGGCGGCGTGCACCAAGATATGCCGGCCAACCTGCCCGAGCGAATCTGGGCCTGGGCCGAGCAATTCCCCAAATGTCTCGCCGATTTGGAAAATCTTTTGACCAACAACCGGATATTCAAACAACGTTCGGTCGATATCGGTGTTATTACCAAGGACGATGCCCTGGCCTGGGGCTTGACCGGCCCGGTGCTTCGCGCCTCGGGCGTGTTGTGGGATTTGCGCAAAAACCAACCCTACGATGTTTATGACAAAATGGAATTTGACGTGCCGATTGCCCTGCATGGCGATTGTTACAGCCGTTACCTGGTGCGCATGGCCGAAATGCGCGAGTCGTTAAAAATTATCAAGCAATGTTTGCGCGACATGCCGGGTGGCGCGATTCTGCTCGACGACCATCGCTTCACCCCGCCGCGCCGCGATGATATGAAAAAAAACATGGAGGATATGATAGCCCACTTTAAATTATACACCGAGGGATTCACCGTGCCGCGTGGCGAAACCTACACCGCGGTCGAGGCACCAAAGGGCGAATTCGGCGTTTATTTATTGAGCGATGGTTCAAACCGCCCCAGCAAATGCCATATTCGTGCGCCAGGCTTCCCGCATTTGCAAGCGATGGATTTCCTGTGCAAGGGGCATTTGCTCGCCGATTCGGTGGCGATTTTGGGTTCGCTGGATATTGTGTTTGGTGAGATTGACCGCTAAAGGAAATGCATCAGAAGCAAAATATTATGAGCAACGAAAAATCATTCGAATTTAATGCCGCCAACCAAAAGCTGGTGGCGGCGGCCATCGCCAAATACCCGGCGGGTCGGCAACAATCGGCCGTGTTGGCCTTGCTGGATATTGCGCAACGCCAAACATTGGCCGACAGCGGCCTGTCGGTGGTTGGCCCGGCCGCCATCACCACCATTGCCGAAACCTTGAAAATGCCCGAGATAAGAATTTACGAGGTCGCCAGTTTTTTCACGATGGTCAATTTAAAACCGGTCGGCAAACACCATGTGCAATTATGCGGCACCACGCCATGCATGTTGGCGGGCAGTGAATCGATATTGCAGGCCATCAAAAATTTTCTGCAAATTGAAAAGGGGCAAACCACCAGCGATGGGCTGTTCACCCTGAGCGAGGTTGAATGTTTGGGCGCCTGTTGCAACGCGCCGATGGTGCAAATCAACGATGATTATTACGAGGACTTGACGGCCGAGAGCATTGTTAAAATTTTACAAACGTTAAAATCCGGCCAAACGCCAAAACCCGGGTCGCAAATTGGTCGCTTGCGGTCGGAACCCAAATCGGCAAAGACGGCGTAAAATTTTTAGAAAGATACCATGATGCTAAATAACAAGGATAAAATATTTACCAACCTGTGGGGCGCGGCATCGCCGTCGTTGGCCGATGCCAAAAAACGCGGCGATTGGGATAACACCCGCGATATTTTATCCTGGGGGCGCGAAAAAATTATTAAAGCGGTGCAGGATTCCGGCCTGCGTGGTCGCGGCGGGGCGGGTTTTTCGACCGGTTTGAAATGGAGCTTCATGCCAAAGGTGGTCGACCCCAAACGGCCGCATTATTTGGTTATCAACGCCGATGAATCCGAACCTGGCACCTGCAAAGACCGCGAAATCATGCGCAACGACCCGCAAAAATTGGTCGAGGGCGCGCTTATCGCCGGCTTCGCGATTGGCGCGCAGGTTTCTTACATCTATATTCGTGGCGAATTTATCCGCGAGGCCGAGGCCTTGCAGGCGGCGATCGACGAAGCCTACGCCGACAAATTGATTGGCAAAAATGCCTGCGGCGCGGGTTATGATTTCGATATTCATGTGCATCGCGGGGCGGGCGCCTATATCTGTGGCGAGGAATCGGCCTTGCTGGAAAGCCTGGAGGGGAAAAAGGGCCAACCGCGGTTGAAGCCACCCTTTCCCGCTGGCGCGGGGCTTTATGGTTGCCCGACCACGGTGAATAATGTCGAATCGATTGCCGTGGTGCCGACGATATTGCGGCGCGGTGGCGAATGGTTCAAACAATTTGGTCGCGCCAACAACAGCGGCACAAAAATTTTCTCGATTTCGGGGCATGTCAACGAACCCTGCAACGTCGAGGAGGCGATGTCGATTCCTTTAAAAGAATTGATTGAAACCCACGCCGGCGGGGTGCGCGGCGGTTGGAAAAATTTAAAGGCGGTGATTCCCGGCGGGTCGTCGACGCCGCTTATCCCGCAAAAAATTTGCAACGATGTCTTGATGGATTTTGACGCCCTGAAGGAACATAGAACCGGCCTGGGCACGGCGGCGGTGATTGTGATGGATAATTCGACCGATTTGTTAAAGGCGATTGCGCGCCTGTCGTATTTTTACAAACATGAATCCTGCGGCCAATGCACCCCCTGCCGCGAGGGCACGGGTTGGCTATACCGCACCATGAAACGCATCAGCGACGGCATGGCATCGGTTGAGGATATTGATTTGGCCATAAGCATCGCCGGCCAGATGGAGGGCAAAACCATTTGCGCCCTGGCCGACGCGGCGGCCTGGCCGGTGCAGGGTTTATTCCGCCATTTCCGCGATGAAATAGAAGATAAATTAAAGGCCGAGCGACGCCGTGTTGCCTAAAGCAAATATTGCTGATGGTGGCGTCATTTTTTGCAAGTCATTGATTATTTTTGCTTTTTTTAATTAAGGCTGTAGTAAGCACAAGCATTATCATGTAAAAAACCATTGCCACTGCTGGGGATATAGTCTTTGATAGTCTTAAAGCTTTAAGAACAAAAAAAGAACAGAATAAAAAAAAATGGCAAAGAATTGTAAAATGTATATATTTTTTAAAAATACAAATAAGAAAATATAATGCCATTCCAAAAATGGAAATATATGTTTTTTCTATTTTTTTGCAATTTTTAGATTATAACATTTTTATAATGAATCATTATAAAATTATTTTTTATTATTATAAGAATAAAAGTTTAAAAAACCCTTGACATAATAGGCGAAATGTTGGATAAATCACCTATCGCAGGTATGGAAAATTATTTTTTCATAAAGGCGATAACAAAAAAACCTTGGAGAGAAACTGGGACATAGGGACAAAAAAATCCATGAGAAGTATCCGCATGGTGGCTATTGCCACCATTTCAATGATGGCCCTCGCGCGTCTTGCGTTTGCGCAAGACAGCAAACCGGATGGCAATTTATCGCTTACGCCAGCTATTGCGGCGTTAAAAGACGAAATGCCGATGGTGGGAAAAACGGGGGCCACCAAACATGCTGATGCGGATAAGGTTGGCAAGACCAACCTGTTGCTACCGGAAAAATCCGGCACATGGACGCTCAAGGCCAATGTTGGGTATGTGTATAATTTTGCGGGGGAATGGGTCAAATCGAATTCTAATTGAGGCGAATAAAAAAAAGGGGTAAATCGAATTTTTAATGTAAGTTAGGTTTATGAGGGATCCTAGTGTTTTTTTAGGGGACAATAAAAGAACATTGGATAAAAAGGGCGGTTAGCAGTAACCGCCCTTTTTTTTTAACATGTGGGCATTGGCAATCTATGGCGACCATTGGTGGCCATGGCCAAATGCTTTGGCAACAATTGTTCAAAATTATCGCAAAATTATCCCAAATTATCTTTGACAGGATAATTGAAACAAGCTAACATCAAAAACATGAAGAATGAAAAACATATTTCCAAAATTGCGATTGGCAAAAACCCGGCGACATTGGTGACGCTGTTGAAAATTATCGGTGGGGTGGCGTTGGTTTATGCGGCCAGCAATATCACCATTCCCCTGCAACCGGTGCCGGTTACATTGCAAACCTTTGCCGTGTTGTTGCTGGCCTTAACCTACAGCCGTGGTGAATCCTTGGCGTCGATATTGGCCTATGTCGGTGTGGGTGCCATGGGTGCGCCGGTGTTTGCCGGCGGCGCGGGCGGGCCATCAGCATTGTTGGGGGCGACCGGTGGTTACATCGTTGGTTTTGTGTTGGCGGTGGCCGCAATTGGCTGGCTGAAGGATGGAATGTTGAAGCAAAAAATCGACAGCAATAAATTTATTGAAAAAATTGGCGCAACCTTGCTTTTGGCGATGGTTGGTTTGGTGGCGATATTTGCCCCGGGGATTTTGTGGTTGGCGAATTTTGTTGGGTTTGAAAAATCCATTGCCCTTGGCTTGATGCCATTTATCTTGCCCGAAATGGTGAAGGCTATCTTTCTTGCCTTGTCGTTACAGGCGGTTGGTTTTTTTAAAAAATAATTCTAAAACAGCGCAACCGGTTAAGTCGCGAGTCGAGCGGTGGTGTCCATGACCTGGTCGCTTATCGCGCCGATTTTTGCCCTTAGCCTGCTCCGTGGTATCGCCCATAGTTTTGAGGCCGACCACCTGGCCGCGGTGGCCATGCTCAATGCCGGCAATAATGCCAGCAACAACGCCGATAAGAATCATGCGCAGAAAGTGGGTCGCGCCTACTTCATTCGCCGCACCCTGACCTGGGCGGTGGGGCATGGTATAGCCCTGTTCGGCGCGAGTTTTATCCTGTGGTATTTTTTTCACGAACAACATTTGGCCGAAAAATTGGGGCCGCTGTTCGATGGCTTGGTTGGCGCGGTGATGATAGGTTTTGCCATTTATTATATTGTTAAATTGCGGCGGGCGAAAATTCACCTGCATCGCCATCGCCACAATGGTGTGGCGCATCTTCACCTCCATTCCCATGCACGTAGCCGCGACCACCAGCATCGCCATTCGCCGGCCGCCTTGTTGTTGGGGTTGGTGCATGGCTTGTCGGGTTCGGGCGATGTGGTGGTGCTGGGTATTTTGGCGGCCAGCACCGCTGGCCTGTGGTTTGTTTGCCTGATTATTTTCAGCCTGGGTGTTATCGCGTCGATGTTGTTGTTGGCCACGGTTATCAGCCGGCCGCTGGTGTGGTTGCAAAAAAACTTTTCCAATGTGAATCGCGCGCTTAGCTACGCCAGTTGCTTTGTTGCCATTATCATCGGCGTGAAATTAATCCACGCTTGGTTGGTGTAATGTGAAATAATTATCGCGCTGTTGCGGGTGCGGCGTGCCCATTCATAGGAGGCGAGGGTTGCTTTGGAAAGATAATAAGCGCAGTTGCTTTTTAAACATCGTTTTTGTATAGAACTTGAGTAGCGTTGAGATACAAAGCCTATGCCTCCAGTTAAAATTAAAATTAACAATCAAGAAGTCGAAGTCGATAGCGGCTTCACCGTTTTGCAGGCTTGCGAGCAGGTCGGCATAGAGATTCCGCGTTTTTGTTATCACGATAGATTATCCATCGCTGGCAATTGCCGCATGTGCCTGGTCGAGGTGAAACCCGGCCCGCCAAAGCCGCAGGCGTCTTGCGCCCTGCCAGTTAGTGCCAATATGGAGGTTTTTACCGACAGCGACATGGTGAAAACCGCCCGCGCCGGTGTTATGGAATTTTTGTTGATTAACCACCCGTTGGATTGCCCGATTTGCGACCAAGGGGGGCAATGCGATTTGCAAGACCAGGCGATGGGTTATGGCAAGATGGCATCGCGTTATATCGAACCCAAACGCGCGGTCGCCGATAAAGATTTTGGCCCATTGGTGGCCACGGTGATGACGCGTTGCATCCATTGCACGCGGTGCGTAAGGTTTGTTGAGGAAGTGGCCGGCCAGCCAGATATTGGTTTGCTGGGGCGCGGCGAAAATGCTGAAATTTCTTCTTTGGAAAAATTGGTGTCGTCTGAATTATCGGGCAATGTGATTGACCTGTGCCCGGTGGGGGCATTGACGTCAAAACCCGCGCAATTTAACGCGCGGTCGTGGGAATTGAACAATACGCCGGGGTTGGATCTAAGCGACGCCATGGGGTCGAATATTATTTTCGGCAATCGTGGCAATGAAATCCTTTCCATCACGCCGCGCCTGAACGAGGCAGTGAATGAAGAATGGTTGTCGGACCGCGCGCGGTTTTTATACGACGGGTTAAAATACCAACGGCTCGACCAACCATTTATCAAGCAAGCTGGTCGCTTGACCGCCAGCGAATGGCAACCGGCCATCACCGCCATGGTTAATAAGTTGCAAAAATTAAAGGCCGATGAAGTGGCCGTGGTGTTTGGCCCCGAAACCAATTTGGAAACCATGGTGGCGGCGCAATCATTATTGGCCGCGGTTTATCCCGAGGGCGGGGCAAATGGCGGCGCGCATGTTGAATGCCGGTTGCATGACGAAAAATTACCGGCCGGCAACCCATCGCAATATATTATGAACGATGGGTTCGACGGGGTGGAGGCGGCGGATTTGTTGTTGCTTATCGGCGTCAACCCGCGCTGGGACGCCGCGGTGTGGAACGCGCGGATAAGGAAGGCCTATCGCCGCCAAGAATTAAAGGGCGCGGCGATGGCGATATATCATCTTGGCGCGGCCATCGAAAAAGATTACGATTTGACTTATCCTTACGAACAGCTTGGCGCGGACGCCGCTGTGCTTGAGGATATTTTATCGGGCAAGCATGACCTGGCAAAAAAATTAAGCGCGGCCAAAAAACCGATGTTGGTTATTGGCCACAACAATGGCGATGACGGCGCGGCGGTGTTGGCCATGGCCAATAAATTGGCCGAAAAATACAAGATGGGCTTCAATTATTTGGCCGACAACATGGCGGCGGTCGGCGGCATGGTGGTTGGCGCGCACCCGCAAAACCCCGAAGAAAATTCGACCGACGCCCTGGTAAAAAAATTGCAGGACGGCCGAATAAAATTATTGTGGTTGTTTGGGGTTGATGATGGGTTGTTGTTTACAAAAAAATGGCAAAGCAAAAATACCCTGGTGGTTTATCAGGGAAGCCACGGCGACCGTGGCGCGGCAATGGCCGATGTGATATTGCCCAGCCCGTCGAATTGGGGCGAGCAAGACGGGCTTTATATCAACGGCGCGGGGTATCTGCAGGAAAATTTGCAGGCCGTGGCGCCAAAGGGCAAGGCAATGGCCGATGGGTTGATTATCGGCGCGGTGGCGGCGAGCATGGCGGTTGCCATGCCATTTCGCGACCAACATGAATTGCGCGCCCTGGTGTTACAACAATTAACTGACACGGGAGTTGGCACGGGAGTTGGCAAGGGGGTTGGCAAGGGTTTTGCGGGCGGCGAAAAACTAACCGCGAATTTCACGCCGTTTGAATCGGACAAAAAATTGCGCGGCGATAAAAACCTGTTCGCCGGTGGGGCGACCGATGGCGATAATAATTTTTATCAATTGTCGGCCATCACCCGTGCCTCCCCCACCATGGCGAAATGCGCCGCGATTTTTTTGACCGCGCATTTTCGCGCAACATCTGGTAAACAACATGCGGCCTAAAGAAATATTAAAAAACGGAGAAATATAAAACATGGTCGATGGCTTAACCTCACTTTTAAAATTATTGTCGAGCAATGACTTTTGGCAAAACGGCGGTGCCGCCACCTTGGCCTATATCATCATCACCACCTTGGCGGTGTTGGCGATTATTGTGCCGTTGCTGTTGGCGGTGGCCTACATGACCTATGCCGAGCGCAAGGTCTTGGGGGCAATGCAACGCCGCATGGGCCCGAATGTGGTTGGGCCAATGGGGTTGTTGCAACCATTTGCCGATGGTTTGAAATTGCTGTTGAAGGAAACGATTCTGCCCAGCAAGGCCAACAAATTTTTATTTTATTTTGCGCCGATTATTACCTTCAGCCTATCCTTGGCGGCCTGGGCGGTTATTCCCTTTCAAAAAGATTTGGTGTTGGCCAATATCAATTTGGGCGTCTTGTATCTTTTCGCCATTTCGTCCCTGTCGGTTTACGGCATTATTATTGCCGGTTGGGCGTCGAATTCTTCCTACGCCTTTTTGGGCGCGCTTCGTTCGGCGGCGCAGATGGTCTCCTACGAGGTCTCCATCGGTTTCGTGCTTTGCAGTATCCTATTGGCGACTGGCTCGCTGAATTTGAGCAAGGTCGTCGAAAGCCAGCAACATATCTGGTTTGTCTTTCCCTTTTTCCCGATGTTTATTATTTTTATCATTTCGGCCCTGGCCGAAACCAACCGCGCGCCGTTCGATTTGCCGGAGGCCGAGGCCGAATTGGTGTCGGGTTACAATGTCGAATATTCGGCCATGACCTTCGCTTTGTTTTACCTTGCCGAATATGCCAACATGATATTGCTCAGCGCGATGACGTCGATTTTGTTTTTGGGCGGCTGGTTGCCGCCGTTTGATGTTGCGCCCTTTAATTGGTTGCCTGGCGTTTTGTGGTTTTTCTTAAAAACCGCGTCGATTTTGTTTTTCTTTATTTGGGTGCGGGCGGCATTCCCGCGCTATCGTTACGACCAATTGATGCGCATCGGCTGGAAAGTTTTCCTGCCCATCTCGCTCGCCTGGCTGGTTGGCACGGCCTTCGTGATGTTTTATTTTGACCTGTTGCCATAATATGAAAGAATAAAAAATGAAAAACACAATAAAAAGAAAATTTTTTCTACATCGCTTGTTCGTCCTCAGCCAGCACACGATATTCGCGCCGTTGCTGGCCGAATTGGTCAAGGGGTTGGTCTTGACCTTTCGCCAGATGTTTAAAAAATCCTACACGTTAAATTACCCCTATGAGAAGGGGCCGATATCACCGCGTTTTCGCGGCGAGCATGCCCTGCGCCGTTACCCCAATGGCGAGGAACGTTGCATTGCATGCAAATTATGCGAGGCGGTTTGTCCGGCCGGCGCCATCACCATCGAGGCCGAATCGCGGCAAGATGGTTCGCGCCGCACGACGCGTTATGATATCGATATGTTGAAATGTATCTATTGCGGCCTGTGCCAGGAGGCCTGCCCGGTCGATGCCATTGTGCAGGGTTCGAATTTTGAATTTGCTGGCTTTACCAAGAATGAATTTCTATATAACAAGGAAAAATTATTGGATAACGGGGATAGGTGGGAAGCGCAACTTGCCAAAAACATCGAACTGGATAAATCCTATCGCTAATCAAAAAAATATCAAGGAGAAATAATCATGATGGATTTTGCTGAATTTATTTATAGCCTGATATTTTGGGTCTGCGCCCTGATGCTGGTGTTGTCGGCGGTGGTGGTTATTTTGGCGCAAAACCCGGTGCATAGCGTGTTGTTTTTGATTTTGGCATTTTTCAACGCCGCCGGTTTGTTCATGTTGGCCGGCGCGGAATTTTTAAGCCTTCTGCTGGTGGTGGTTTATGTCGGGGCGGTGATGGTGTTGTTTTTGTTCGTCGTCATGATGCTTGATATAAAAAATGAAAAGGCGCGAAAATTTTTCTCGGCCTATATCGCGGTTGCCGCGATGATTGGCTTGGTGTTGTTGGTTGAAATGGTGGCCGTTACCCTGGCCTATTTGGGGCCGTTGCAGGCGCAACAAAAGCCCGGGTTCTTAAACCTTAACATGGCGAGCGACGATAATATAAAATCGCTCGGCCAGGTTATTTACACCGATTATTTTGTCGCCTTCGAGGTTGCCGGTCTTATTTTATTGGTGGCGATGGTGGCGGCGATTATGCTGACGCACCGCAAGCGCAACGATGTTCGCAAGCAAGTTATTTTGAAACAAAACATGCGGCGTAAGGAAGACGACATCCGCCTGCTACCGATTGAAAATGGTGCGGGGGCGGTGTTCATGGGTCGGCTGGCACCATCGCTGGGCGATGTGCGGTCGCGGTCGAACAGCCTGGGCAGTCAATCACTGGCCAAGAACAAGACAATAGGCAAGGCAATCGGCAAGGGCGCGGGCAAATCTTCAAACAAATTGAAAAAAAGATAATAATGTTTTAAGGCTGGAAGAAGATGTTTCAACAATATTTAAAAAATTTTAATGACCTGCTGAGTGGTTGGGCGACGGTTGGTCTTTCGCATTTTGTTGTCTTATCGACTATTTTGTTTTCGCTCGGGCTCATCGGCATTGTTCTCAACCGCAAGAATATCATCGCGTTATTGATGTCGATAGAAATTTTGTTGCTGGCGGTGAATATTAATTTTGTTGCCTTCGCGCACCAATGGCAAAACCTCAGCGGCCAAGTGTTTGTGATGTTCGTGCTGACGGTTGCCGCGGCCGAGGCCGCCATCGGCCTGGCGATTGTTGTGGTGTTTTTCCGCCGGCGCGCCAACATCGATATTTCATCGGCCAACCAATTAAAAAATTAACCTAAAGAATAAATTTTAGAATAACGGAGAGAACAACATGAATCGATTGGTGTTTGACGCGATTGTATTTTTGCCGCTGTTGTCGTCGCTGTTGCTGTTGTTATTTGGTAAAAAATTAAAAGAAAAAGGCACGAGCTTGCTCTCGGGCAGTTTTTTATTCGGCTCGATGATATTATCATGGCTGGTGTTTTTCCTCCATCGCCCGCTGTTGGGTAAGGGTGGCGGCGAAGCGGGTCACGACGCGACCACCAACATAGCCAGCGACGCGGTTGGCGCGGCGAGCGATGCAACGGCCACGGCGAGCAACACGGCGGCTGATGCCGCCAC
>JASGCL010000009.1:0-36160 GCA_030054115.1 Hydrotalea sp. | reverse complement strand
GCGCGGCGAGCGATGCAACGGCCACGGCGAGCAACACGGCGGCTGATGCCGCCACGACCGCCGCCAGCACGGCGAGCGACAGCGTAACCGAGGCGGCGCACGGGTTGTTGCGCGATGGCGCGGGGTTAAAGGCAAAAATCTTCCCGCTGGTCGATTGGTTTTCGATGGATAAATTGCATTTTTCATGGAACCTGATGTTCGACAGCCTAAGCCTGATGATGCTGTTGGTGGTGACCACCGTGTCGTTTTTGGTGCATGTCTATTCAAAAGGTTACATGCATGGCGATAAAAATTTTTCGCGGTTCGTCGCCTACCTTGGTTTTTTTACCTTCGCGATGTTGATGCTTATCTCGTCGAACAATTTGGTGCAATTGTTTTTCGGGTGGGAGGGGGTCGGTCTCGCCTCCTACCTCCTGATTGGTTTTTGGCACGAAAAATCCACGGCGCGCGCCGCGGCGATTAAGGCATTTTTGGTCAATCGGGTGGGCGACATCGGGTTTGCGCTGGGTATTTTTGCCCTTTACAAATTGACCGGCGAATTGGAATTTGATGCAATTTTTAAAGCCCTGCCCAACAAATCGGGCGTCGTCTTCACCATCCTCGGGCTTGACTTTAATGCCATCACCCTGGTGTGTTTGTTGTTGTTTATGGGGGCAATGGGCAAATCGGCGCAATTTGGTTTGCATACCTGGTTGCCCGACGCGATGGAGGGGCCAACCCCGGTGTCGGCCCTTATCCATGCCGCCACCATGGTTACGGCCGGCGTATTTATGGTGGCGCGGTTATCGCCCTTGTTTGAAATGTCGTCGGTTGCGTTGCAGGTTATTATTTGGGTCGGGGCGATTACCGCCTTTTTCGCCGGCTTCGTTGGCTTGACGCAGAAAGATATTAAGCGCGTTATCGCCTATTCCACCTGTTCGCAACTTGGGTTTATGTTTGTTGCCTTGGGGTTTTCGGCCTATTCGGTGGCGTTGTTTCATCTTTTGACACACGCATTTTTTAAGGCCTTGTTGTTCTTGGGGGCGGGGTCGGTTATCCATGGGTTAAGCGGCGAGCAGGATTTAACCAAAATGGGCGGCGTTGGTAAATACATGCCGCTGACGCGGTTTTTTATGTGGCTGGGCAGTTTGAGCCTGGTGGGCTTTCCCTTGACCTCAGGTTATTTTTCAAAAGACTTGATTGTAGAATCCTCCTTCATGGGGTCGGTGTTGGGCGGCGGCACAACCTCGGTCGTGCCATTTTTGCTGTTGGTAATCACTTGCTTCTTCACCAGTTTTTACAGCTTCCGCCTGCTGTTCATGACATTCCATGGCGCGCCGCGCGCCGATAAAAAAATCATGGCGCATATCCATGAATCAACCGGCATTATGTTGTGGCCATTGGCGGTGTTGGCGGTCGGTGCCTTGTTCGCTGGGTTCTATTTCGAACCATTGTTGATTGGCCATCTGCGCGATGAATTTTGGCAAAACGCCCTGGCGCATAACGCCATTTTGGATTCGCTGGAAGAAACCCCGTGGTTGGTAAAATCATTGCCCACCATCATGATGGTGGCTGGGTTTGGTCTTGCCTTTTTATTTTATATCGTCGCGCCGCGCCGCCTGCCATCCTTAACGGCGAAATTGCTTTACCCGTTTTACCTTGCGTCCTATCACAAATGGTGGATTGATGAAATTTACAATTTTATTTTTGTCATACCGGCGAAATACCTGGGTCAGGTTTTTTGGCGCGGTGGCGATTTAGGCATCATCGACAACATCGGGCCGCATTTTACCCGCTGGTTTTCCCTGGGGGTAAGTCGCGCCGGCCGCGCCCTGCAAACCGGTTTTCTATATCATTACGCCATGATATTTATTTTGGGGCTGATGGCATTGTTGGCTTATTTGTTATTGCATTAAAGAAAGGTTTTAAAAATGTCTTTTCCAATTTTATCATTCATGACCTACCTGCCGCTGGTGGGGGCATTGTTGTTGTTATTGTTTAAAAATCGCGAATCCGACAAAACGGCGGTGCGGGTGGTGGCGATGGTGTTTGCCTTGGTTAATTTTTTCTTATCGTTGGCGATGCTGTTTGCCTTCAAACCCGGCGTGGCCGACGCGCAAATGGTCGAACAATCGATATGGATTCCCAGCTTAAATATCGGTTATCACATGGGGGTTGACGGCCTGTCGGTTTATTTTGTGTTGCTGTCGACATTTTTAACCCCCTTGAGCATGTTGGCCAGCTGGCGCGGCATTCAAGACCGCGTGCGCGATTACATGATTGCCTTCCTGGTGTTGGAAACCATGATGATTGGTTGCTTCGTCGCGCTCGACATGTTTTTGTTTTATATGTTTTTCGAGGGGGTGATCATCCCGATGTTCCTTATCATCGGCGTCTGGGGCGGTGAAAATCGTATCAAGGCGAGCTTTAAGTTTTTCCTCTACACCCTGTTGGGCTCGGTGCTGATGTTGATTGCCTTGATAACCATGATGTTGATGGCCGGCACCAGCGATATGACAATGGCGATGAACAAAACCTTGCCCACCGCCATTCCCACCGCTTGGCAATATTTATTTTTCTTGGCCTTGTTTGCATCATTCGCGGTAAAAATCCCGATGTGGCCGGTGCATACCTGGTTGCCCGATGCGCACGTGGAGGCACCAACCGCTGGCTCGATGATTTTGGCCGGCGTGTTGTTAAAAATGGGTGGCTATGGGTTTTTGCGCTTGTCTTTGCCTTGGTTGCCCGAGGCCTCGGCGGCGTTCGCGCCCTTTATTTTTGGCCTGTCGATTATTGCCGTGGTGTGGGCCAGCCTGGTCGCCCTGGCCCAGGCCGATATGAAAAAACTTATCGCCTATTCATCTATCGCGCACATGGGTATTGTTACCGCCGGTATTTTTGCCGGCAACGCCATCAGCATCATGGGGGCGATGGTTCAAATGTTGGCGCATGGCATAACCTCGGCCGGTTTGTTTTTCGGCGTTGGCGTGCTTTACGACCGCACCCACAGCCGGCAAATTGCCGATTACGGCGGCGTTGCCAAAAAAATGCCGTGGTTCGCCACCATGTTTTTTTTCTTGACGCTGTCATCGATTGGCCTGCCCGGCACCTTTGGCTTTTTGGGTGAATTTATTTCGATGCTGGGGGTTTACCAATCGCAACCGATGGTCGCCCTGGGCATGGGACTGGGCATGGTGTTGGGCGCGGCCTATATGTTGGTGTTATACGCGCGGGTGTTTTTTGGCGATATGAACACCGCTGACAACAGCCTGGTCAAAACATTAAAGGATATCGATTTGCGCGAATGGCTTATATTTATTCCGTTGGTGGCGGTCACTTTCTGGTTCGGCATTTATTCTAAGGTCATCACCAGTTACATCGAACCCGTCATCAGCAAAATTATCCTATTGCAATAATTTCACGAAACAACGAAAGGAAAAAACATGAGCGATATAATTAATTTGTTATTATCAAAAAGCCTGCTACCGATAAGCTTCCTGGCGTTTGCCGGATTTTTTATCTTGCTGACCGGGCTTTATGGTATTTTTGCCCGCTGGTCGCATTTTTTTTCTATCATCGGCCTGGGGCTGGGGCTGTTGTTGGTGGGGGCGGGCGGCGATACGGCGGTTAATTTGATGGCGCACAACCCGCTGATAATCTATGGCTGGTTATTAATTCTTGGTTCGACATTTGTTGTGTTGCAATTGTCGGGGCGTTTTTGGCAAACCGCCGGCGGGGGCGATGGGCGGGGGGCAAATGGGATAATGGACGACACCCAGCAGGTGGGAATGTTCCGGTTTGAAATTCCAACATTGATGCTGTGGGCGGTGACCGGTTTGGCGGTGATGGTGTCGGCCGGGCATTTTGTCACGCTGTATTTGGGGTTGGAACTTTCGTCTTTATGTTTTTATTTTTTGGTTAATGTGAACCGCCAAGACCAACGGGCGAGCGAGGCGGCGTTGAAATATTATATTTTGGGGTCGATGGCGTCGGCGGTTTTCCTGTTCGGGGTTAGTTTGATTTACGGCATGACCGGCAGTTTGGATTTTGTCGAGATAAAAAATGCGCTTGGTAATACGGCGGCCGGCGGTGGCGCGACATTGTCGCTGACGCTTGGGTTGTTGTTTGTCATTATTGGGCTGGGTTTTAAGGTATCGGCCGCGCCGTTTCATTTTTGGGCACCCGATGTTTACCAGGGCTCATTATCGCCGATTACCGCTTTCTTCACCACCGCGCCAAAATTGGCGGGGTTGATTATCATCGCGCGGTTGCTGTTGGAATATTTTTCCCCGTTGCAGGCCCAATGGCAAGTCATCGTCGGTATTTTGGCGGTGTTGTCGTTGGTGTTTGGTGCTTTTCCGGCCTTGATACAAAATAATTTGAAACGTTTCATTGCCCTGTCGGGGGTCAGCCATGTTGGGTTTTTATTATTGGCCTTGGTCGCCCTGTCAAAGGACGCCAATTTCGATTCGTTGAATTTTTTCACCGGCTATTTATTTATTTACCTAACCCAAACCATCGGCTTGATGGCGATATTGCTCGGTTACCGCAAGGTGGCAAATAAGGTTGTCGGCAAGGGCGATAAGGGTGACGCAAAAGATGAATTGCAGGAGCAAGATTTATGCTTGAGCGATTTTGCCGGCCTGTCGCGTTATCGGCCAAAGTTGGCCTTTGGCCTTTTGATTTTGTTATTTTCGCTGGCGGGGATTCCGCCGCTTCTCGGGTTTTTCTCCAAATGGTGGGTGTTGATTGCCTTGGTAAAATTTGGGTTTGGCCCGCTGGCGGTGGTGGCGGTGTTGTTGAGCTTGGTGTCGGCGACCTATTATTTAAAAATTATCAAAACCATTTATATCGACGCGGTGCCCGATGGTTTCACCCTGGCGCCGCGCCAATTATACGACGGGCAAAAAAACACGTTGCTGCATTTTTGGTTTTGGTTGATGGTGTTGATACAAATCGGCGCGCCATTGTTGTTGGGCAAATTGATGGGCTGGCTGTTGATATTCCGCCCATAAATTTTTTATGGAACGATTTTTTGCCGATTATTGGTTGCGGGCATTTGCCACCACCCCCAGCACGCAAGATGAAGCCAAACAATACCATGCAAGTGGTGGCGATAAAAAAACACTATTTTTAAGCGGTCGGCAAAGCGCGGGTTACGGCCGGCATGGTCGTGCATTTTTGGATTCGGGTGGCGATAAAAAACCTGTGAAGGGCGAGGCGACCGAGAATTTTTTCTTCTCGCTTTACCTGCCGCATTTTCATTTTCTGGCCGAGGCATTGCCAAGCATCGGCCTGTTGGTTGGTATTTGCCTGTTCGACGCGGTGGCAAATTTTTTACCGAACAATGACAATGATGCCATTCGTTTAAAATGGCCGAACGACCTGTTGTTGCATGGTAAAAAACTTGCCGGCATTTTGGTTGAAAAAATTGACGGGGCGGTGATTATCGGCATCGGGGCGAATCTGCATCACGCGCCGGCGGGTTTTGCTTGCCTGGCGGAACTTGCCGATATTGTCCCCACCCCGCGCAAGCTGGCGCAGGAAATGTTGCAACAGATTGATAACCATTTACTGCCGTGGCAAGCGGAAGGATTCGCGCCCTTTGCGTCGCTTTACACGGCGCGCGCCATGGCAATTGACACGGCGATAGAATTCACCGTGCCGGGTCGGGCGGAAAAAACATCCGGCATTTACCAAGGCATAACGCCCGATGGGGCTTTAAGGGTGATGACCGACGGGGTTGTAAAAATTTTTTCGGTCGCCGATATTTTGTAATTTGCTATTTTTTTATTCCAGCGAAAAATCGGCGACTTGATGGCTGAGGGATAAAAACCTATTGATGAGGGCATGGCGGTTTTGTTTTTTGGCTTCGTCTTTATCATTGACCAAAACCTTATCAAAAAAATCATTCAGCGGCTGTTCAACGGCGGCGATATGGCGCAGGGCGGCCAACATGTCGTCGGCTTTTAACGCCGATTGCAAATCACCATCCAACCGTTGCAAGGCGGCGAAGAAATTTTTTTCGGCGGGTTCGGCCAGTTTTTTTTCATCGATGGCGGTGTATTGCGCATCAACGATATTCATGGCGCGCTTGGTCAGGGCGGTGATGGTGGACAGGTTAATGGATTGCATGGATTCACACAATTTATACAATTGCATCGGCGGTATTGATAAGGCTTTCTTTTCAAGAATAGAAAGAATATATTTGCTAGCTTCTGTTATTTCTAGGTAATATAACAATCGTTCTTTTAAAAAATTATTTAAGCTGTCGGACAATTGTAAATCTTTAATCGCCATGGATATATCGCCTTGAATTAAGGTTTGCACGAGATAAGAGGCGGCGCGGCGCAGGGCAAAGGGATCGCTGGAGCCAGTCGGTATTTTGCCGATGCGAAAAAATTCTATCAAGGTATCCAAGAGGTCGCTGAAGCCGATGAGGGCGGATAAATAAGGAGGGGCATTGGCCACCAACATAGGCTCATCGTGTTCTTTAATAGCTTTGGCGATGTTTTCCGATAATCCCATTTTTGTGGCATAATAACTCCCTATTCTGCCTTGCAATTCGGGCATTTCATTAACGACCTGGGTGGTCAGGTCGGCCTTGCAAAGCTCGGCGGCGGTTTTTATTTCATCGTCGCTAAGCCCATCCTCTTCGATATGAGATGTTGTAAAATATTTTTTATATTTTAAAGCTATTTCTTTCACCCGTTCGGTTTTGTCGTAAAGCGTGCCGAGCCCTTGGAAAAACAAACGATTTTTTAATTTTTCGCGAAAATAATAAAGGTCGTGTTTTAAATCCTCCTGCAAAAAATACTTGGCATCGGCCAACCGCGCGCGAAGCACCCGTTGATACCCCGCCAAGATTTCTTTTTCTTTTGTCGCATCACCACCATTGTTGGCAATGATTAAGAAGTAGGGCGAGAATTTGAGGGAGTTTTTTTCATATAGTGGAATAAATTTTTGATGGGTCTTGATGGTGCTGATAATTATTTCTTTGGGCAATGCCATGAATTCATCATCGATTTCTCCCAACATAGAAAATGGGTATTCAACTAAGGGCAAGACCTCATTATATAAAAATGCTTGCTCAAGAATTTGTAAATTTTTTTCTTCCACGCAAGGAAATGATAGCTCGGCATCTGCGCCACCAATTGCGCGGTTGCTTTGCGAAAATTTGACATAATGCTTCTCCATCGCTTCCACATAATTCTTCGCCTGGTCAAGGCTGAACGGCTTGCTATCCAAAAACCGATGGCCAATAAATTCTTGTGATAATGTCATGGCTTTCCCCGACCATGAAATCTCCCCCACCATCGGCTTGTCATCGACCTGAATAATAATTTGGCGCAGGGGGCGAATCGCCCGCCACTGGCCAGATGATTGGCCAGATTGCCCCTTTTGATTATTCTCCATTGTCGCTTGCCACACCATGGTTTTGGAAAATAAATTTTTATCCTCCAACGTCGTGCTCAGCCAATTTTTTATATCGCTGGTTTTTTCATAAAAATAATAATCGCCGTCGATTGTTAAATTTTTTTCTTGCAAACCATTGGCCGCCAAAAATTTACCGATGACTTCTTTCGGCGCGCTGGTGCGCGGGCCCTTTTTCAATTCGGTGGTTTGCAAATCATTCGGCGAAATGCCAAACGCCAACAGGGCAACCCGCCGCGGCCCGATAAGGATTTTTTTTGTCGCCTGGCTATTTGCCAGCCAATTTTTTTCAAAATAAGTTTGTAATCGGCGTTGCTCGCTGGCCGGCAATTCCTCGAACATCAATTCAATGACAATATCCATTATATTTTTCCCAAGGTGGTTTATTGTTCGCCGGCAACCACCGCGGCAACGATTTTTGACACCAATGTGCGCACGCGGTCGATATAGGCCTGGCGTTCGGAAACCGAAATTGCACCCCGTGCCTCCAACATATTGAACAAATGGCTGGCGCGCATCGCCTCGTCGTAAGCTGGCAAAATCGCCGGCGCGTCGCCGCTCAATAATCTGGTGGCCTCGCCCTCGGCCTGCTTAAAATTTTCCACCAACAATTTGGCATCGCTCAATTCAAAATAATATCGGCTATAGGCTTCCTCGTTTTTTTGAAACAAATCGCCATATTTTTGCCCGCCGCCGTAATCCAAATCGTAAACATTTTCGACGCCCTGGCAAAACATTGCCAATCGTTCCAGGCCATAGGTCAATTCGGTTGACGGCACGGCCAGCGGCAAACCACCCATCTGTTGGAAATAGGTAAATTGCGCGACCTCCATCCCATCGCACCAAACCTCCCACCCCAAACCGGCCGCCCCCAGGGTGGGGCTTTGCCAATCATCCTCGACAAACCTTACATCATGTTTTTTTACGTCAAGGCCGATGGCGGCCAGGCTTTGCAAAAATAAATCTTGCGAATTGTCGGGGCTGGGTTTTAATAAAACTTGGAATTGATAATAATGGCACAGCCGGTTGGGGTGCGCGCCGTAACGCCCGTCGCCCGGGCGATAACATTCCTGGATATAGGCGGCGCGCCATGGTTTTTTCCCCAAGCATTTTAATGTTGTCGCCGGGTGAAACGTGCCGGCCCCGACCTCGTTCTTAATCGGGAACAACAATGCGCAACCTTGCCCCACCCAATATTGTTGCAGGGCGGACACCATCGTTTGAAAATTGTTGGCTTGCGAATTATTGGTCATTTTTTTTATCTATCATTTTATCACTGGCAACGAAAGCTGTTTTTGGCTTGGGGTGGGCGAGGGGCAGGGTTAAGACGATAGGCCGGGCATTGCGGCGAAAAAAATTCGTGCGATGATAAAGATGATAAGATTTTATCTTTTGCTTGATTTGTTTTAAAAAAAAATCTATAGCAATTATTATGAATGCAACAACCATGTCCCCCCATGCCGAGCGCACCCTGTCGATTATCAAACCCGATGCGACACGCCGCAACCTTATCGGCAAAATAAATGAAAAATTTGAAAGCGGCGGTTTAAAAATTGTCGCGATGAAAAAAATTCACCTCAGCCCGGCCCAGGCGCGTGATTTTTACGCGATTCACAAGGACAGACCATTTTTTAAATCGCTCTGCCAATTTATGACATCGGGGCCGGTGGTTGTCCAGGTGTTGGAGGGCGACAACGCCGTCGCCAAAAACCGCACCATCATGGGGGCGACCGACCCGGCAAAGGCCGACGCCGGCACGATAAGAAAAGAATTTGCCGAATCGATTGAGGCCAATTCGGTCCATGGCTCGGACAGCGTGGAAAACGCCCGTAACGAGATAAGCTTCTTTTTCGCCGGTATTGAACTGGTCGGTTAAAATCTATATAAGGTTAGGGGACATAAAAAACATGTCGATGAAACATGGATGCCGCTATACCCAATCCCGTGACCAACGATAATATAAAATCCCCGTTTGTTTTTGCCCTGCCCAAGGGGCGGGTCATGGCCGAGGCCGTTCCGTTGCTCAAAAAAATTGGCATTGCCTTGCCCGATGATTTTTTGGCCAACGACCGGCGGCGGTTGGTAACCACCCTGCCATTCAGCGGCGAGTTGGCGGCGATGGCCGATGATTTTTCAGCCCTGACATTGGTCGAGGTAAAAAATTGGGACGTTTTTTCGTTCGTTGCCACCGGCAGTGCGGTGGTGGGAATTTTGGGCCGCGATATTTGGGAAGAAAAATTACGCGACGCGGGAGAGGGCCTGCGCGACCATCGCGACAACATCTATGTGCCGTTGGATTTGGGGATAGGCAAATGCCGCCTCAGCACCGCGCGATTGGCGTCGGCGGCGCAATCGGTGAAAAACTTCAATGGCAAAAAAATCGTGGCCAGCAAATACCCCAACCTGGCGCGCGCCTACTACCACGGCAAAAACCAAGCGATAGAGGTCATGCCATTGTCTGGCTCGTTAGAACTTGCGCCGACGCTCGGCCTGGCCGATGAAATTGTCGACTTGGTGGCAACCGGCCAAACCCTGAAGGATAACCATTTGCTCGAGGAAAATAAAATTTTGGATGTCACCAGTTTGTTGATGGTCAACCGCGTTGCCTACAAAACGCACCCCAAGGCCTTTGCCCATTTGCTGGCGGCCTTTAAAAGTGTTTTGTAACAAGCATGATTCTTGCTAGTTATATAAACCATGTCGTCCAACCCCGCCACCCCGCGCCCAACCACCATTGACCATGCCACGCCCGACGTGGATGTAATGGCGGCGTTCCAATCATTGTTGGCGCGGCGTCAGGCCGATGCCGATAATGTAACCCGCGCGGTGACCGATATTATTGCGCAAATAAAAAATGGCGGCGATGCGGCGTTGCTGGCCTATGGTAAAAAATTTGACCATATCCCGGCATCGGTGAACAGCATCGACGAATTGCTTATCGTGCCGCGACAAAAACACCTGGATGTTTTGTCCGAAGAATCACAAGCCGCGTTGCGGCTGGCGATGGAACGCATCGAACAATTTCATCGCGCGGTTTTTAACCATTACCAACTTGATAAGGATTTTATGTCGCAAGACGAATTGGGGGTTAAGCTAGGCCTGCGCTGGACGGCGATTGAAAAATTGGGGATTTACGTGCCGGGTGGGCTGTCGGCCTACCCATCGTCGGTTTTGATGAATGCCATACCAGCGCGGGTGGCCGGCGTAAAAAATATCACGATGGTTTGCCCGCTGGGGTTGGACAAAAATATAGCTATATCTCCAGGTAAAAAATTTTCCGTCGAAGAACATGCCAACCCCTTGGTGTTGGCGGCGGCTTACCTTGCCGGTGTGTCATCGGTTTTATGTTTGGGCGGCGCGGGGGCGGTGGCGGCCATGGCACATGGCACGCCGAGCATTATGCCGGTTGATAAAATCGTTGGCCCAGGCAACGAATTTGTCGCCGAGGCCAAGCGGCAAGTTTTTGGCAAGGTCGGCATCGACATGATAGCCGGCCCGTCGGAGGTATTGGTGCTGGCCGATAAATCCTTATCAAACGCCAAGGACATGACGACCAAGGCGGCATGGATCGCCCTGGATTTAATCAGCCAGGCCGAACATGACCCGCAGGCGATGGCGGTGCTTATTACCGACCACGCGCCATTGGCGGAAGAAGTTGTGGCACAGGTCGCAACCATTTTAACCACGCCAAGCAACGACCCGGATATATTGGCCAAGCAAAAAATTGCCAGGGCGTCGTGGCAAAATTGCGGCGCGGTGGTGGTGGTGGATGATATTGCGACCACGGGGGTCGCGCTGGCCGATTGCATGGCGGCCGAACATGTCGAGGTGATGGTTGATAACCCCGAAGCATTGGCAAAAAAAATCCGCAACGCCGGCGCGGTTTTTTTGGGCGATTTCAGCCCCGAGGCATTTGGCGATTACCTGGCCGGGCCAAGCCATGTTCTGCCGACATTTCAATCGGCGCGGTTTTCGTCTGGCCTGTCGCTGTTTGATTTTTTAAAACGCACCAGCATGATTACCGGCAACCCGCGTGCGATTGAAAAATTATCTGGCGATATTATCCACCTTGCCAATGCAGAAAAATTGCCGCACCATGGGCAATCGATTGCCAACCGCGTCAAAAAATAAAAAATCCATCAGCAATATAGAAAAAAGGATAAGCCCGTGCTGACTAAAAAAATAAAAAAACCGCCCAGCAAAAAACACGCTATTAAGAAAGATGCCGCACCATCGCCGTCGCCATCGCTGAAGTCGGTGGTCATAGACGCAAAATTGGTGGCGCAACACCCGCGTGGCTTAAAACGCGAATTGGAAACCATCGCCGCCGATTTAATGCAACATGGCAAATTAAGTTTGGTCGGGTTTGAAAAACCGCCCTATCGTTTGCGAATCTCAGCGCATGAAAACCAAATGATTCTAGATTTTTTTTCGTTGCGCGATAAACCGATACATCTTTATTTATTATCGCTCCGCCCCCTGCAACGTCATTTTAAAGATTACCAAGATATTGTCTTGGCGCATTTGGACCAGGCGCAAAAACCATCGCGCCACCAGATGGAGGCCATCGACATGGCGCGGCGCGGCATTCACAACGACGCCGCGGCGGTGCTTATCGAGCGATTAAAGGGAAAAATTATTATCGACATTGAAACGGCGCGTTTGTTTTTCAGCCTGCTGTCGCTGTTGTTTATTCCGCATGTCGCCCTGATGCCGGATTTTTCATTGCTTGGTGGGCGCGGTGCCGCGCCGCCACCGAATGTGGGCAAACCACCGCCGGCGCAATATCTTTTTTGTTGCACGATGAATTCGGTGCGCTCGCCCATGGCCCTCAGCTTGGCGCGGCACCTGTGGCAGAATAAAAAATCGGGGTTGGAAAAATGGCAATCGGCCGGCGTGCTGGCGACCAGCGATAAAATCAGCCTTGACCCATTTATTCCAACGGTGCTGAAGGAAAAAAATATCCAATCGGTAACCGGCACGGGAAAATTATTATCGGCCGCCAGCCTGCAAGAATATGATAAAATTTTTGCCCTGTCGTCCGACGCCTTGCATTTTTTACAACAGCAAAAAATTCCCGCCAGCAAGATTATTTATTGGCACGATATTATCGACCCAACATTGGTCGAAGGGTCACGCGAACAGAAATTGGTTGCCTACCGCGCCCTGCGCGACCAATTGACAAAAAAATTAACCACCGCCACCGTGGACCTTTAAAAAAAACGACATGGCGACAGGTTTTAATAATCCCCCGAATCGCGCCATCGGTAAAGACGCTGTTCAAGCAACAGACCTGGGTAGCGGCCCAGAAAGCGAATTCTTAATCGACAGGGCGCGCTTGGTGCCGAGCTTGGCGAAACATTTGGCCGATGAGATTATTACTTGCCAGCCCTTAAGTATTATTACCAAGGCCGGCGCGTCGCACCATCATTTTTTGTTGCGCGGCAAAAAATCAAGCTATGTGTTAAAAATTTTTCCGCGCGAGCCATTTGCCATCAGCCGCAACATCATGCAACAGCGAAAATTTTATGATTTTTTTCACCGCCACGGCGTCATGACGCCGGGCGCGCTCCATGGTGATAGTCAATGGTTGGTGTTACCGCTGTTGAGCGGTGTGTCAGACGGGCGATTGGTGACGCAAAAAAATTATGCCGACGACGATTTGACGGAATCCTTGGCGCAACAGCTTGCCATCATCCACGACAGCAAACATGATTTTCGGCAGAATTTCCCCGACCTTTGTTGCGATGAAACCTTGCCCGCTTGGCTTGCGCAAAAAAATAGCGAGCTAGAAAAATTATTTAAGGACGCCAGGCCGATGGATGATGGGGCCACCCGCGCCGCCACCCGCGCGATTGAAAAACTATGGGCGAGCATGCCAGAAAACCTGTGGTTCGACATGGTGCCGTGCCACGGCGATTTTCGCACCGGCAATTTTTTGTTGCAAGCAAATACCGGCGATGGCGCGGCGGGGCAGAAATTGGTGGCGGTGTTGGATTGGGAAATGGCGGGGTTGGGGTTGGCGGCGGAGGATATCGGTTGGTTGTCGGCCCCTTGCTGGCTTTATCATCAACCGCAATTGACCTGCGGCGGCATTGGCAAGCTGGAGGTTTTTTTGCAACATTACCTGTTCCACCGCAAGGCCCCCCCCCAAGCCGGCGACAAAAAAATTACTATCGCCGCCATCATGGCGCAAAACCATTGGTTTCAGGCCCTGGCGATGATTCGCTGGGGGTTGATATTGTCGAAGCAATGGCATCGCAAACAACATGGGCTTGATAAATTGCCCGAACTGCCGCAGGAAAAACCCGACGTCGCCGAACTGTTCAAACAGGCGCAACAGCTGTTAGGATAAAAAAAATGAATCAACAAACCAAACCCGACATGAAAAAACCAGCGGTCGATTTTGCGGCGCGCGATAAATTGCGCCACGATTTTTTATTGGCGCAGGGCATGGCCGATGAAAAAATTGTTCCCTTGGCGTCCGATGCGTCCTTTCGCCGTTATTTCCGCCTGGTGGATAAAAAATGGCGGGGTAAAAATTTGCTGGTGATGGATTCGCCGCCCGACCTTTACCCGACAATTATTTTTGAAAAAGTCGCCGATTTGCTAACGCCGCTTCGCACCATGAAGATTGCAACCATCACCGCCCGCGACCATGATAATGGATTTTTGTTGCTGGAGGATTTGGGTGCCGATAGCCTGACCCGTTTGCTGGCGGCCGATGAGGCGCAGGAGGAAGAACTTTACACCAAGGTTATAGCCGGCTTGGTGCGTAGCCAATTGGCGTGGCATGAACATTATGGCGTGCCGCCGCCGAAACATAATGGGTTGTTGCCGGCTTACGACGCGGCGGCCTTAACGCGCGAGGCTATATTATTGCCGCAATGGTATGTTCCCGAAAAAAATCAGGTGATGCCAGACGATGCCAGCATCGAACAATTTGTTCAGCTGTTGCAAGAAATATATCATCAGCTGGCGACAACCTGCGCCCCGCCGTTTGATGTTTTTGTCCATCGCGATTTTCATGTCGATAATTTGTTGCTGGTCGATGACGCCATCGCTTGGCTTGATTTTCAAGACGGCTTGCTCGGCCACCCGACGTATGATGTGATGAGCCTGCTGGAGGATGCGCGGCGCGACATAACGCCAGCCGTAAAAAAAATATTATGGCAATATTTTATTGGCGCATGGCAAGCAAAATGCCCAACTCATAAAAACCTGGCCGATGATTTTCTACGTTGGTTTTATTTTCTGGGGTTGACGCGCCATGCCAAGGTGCTGGGTATTTTTGTTCGCTTGGAAAAACGCGATGGCAAAAACAATTACCATCAGCATTTGCCACGGGTGTTAAAATTATTTCGCGGGAGCATGAGCGGCCTGTTGGCCGCCACCGCACAGACGGACAATGTTAACAACCAGCTGGCGGGGGCTGTCAAAAAATTGCAAAACCTGCTACAGCAATGGCAGTTGTTATAAATTCAAAAAACCGGGGCATTTCTCACTATTACCTCATGACCGATATTTTTTCCTTCATCCAACGTCGCACCTCGGCCTTTACCAAAATGCTGGGTGCGCCCGGGCCAACCCGCGCCGATGTTATTTCATTGTTATCCTGCGCCACGTCGGCCCCCGACCATGGCGGCCTGACCCCTTGGCGTTTTTCAATCTTGCAAGATAATGATTTGGAAAAATTCGCCACCATGGCGATTGATTATTTTGTCGCCGAAAAAAAAGACCGACCGCCAACCGCCGATGAAATTAATAATTTTAAAGCCAAGGTGATGCGCGCGCCGACCGTGGTGGCGGTTTGGGCCAGCCCGAGCGATAGAAAACCCATCGCGCGCCGCGAACAAATCTTCAGCGTCGCCATGGCGGTGGCGCAAATCATGCTGGCCGCCAGCGACCCGGGCTTCCCCTTCAAGGCGGTTTTTTTAACTGGCTTTATCACCGACCATCGTCCGTTGGTTGAACGCGCCTTTGGCCTTGCGCCAAGCGATGAATTTTTGGGTTATATTTACATCGGCACGGAAAAATTGCCGGCCGATAAAACCGCCCTGCCGCAGAAAAAACGCCTGGCAATCGACGATTTCATTTTGCCCCTTAAGGATTAAGTTGTATCGCCGCGCCGCCACAACCCCGCGATATTTATGCTTGCTTTTTGTCACAAGCAAGCATAAAGATTTTAGTAGAATAAATTATGAAATTCTACAAAAAAACCATTTTAATTATAGTCCTTATTTTAGGGCTGGGTCTGACGGCCGTAAATGGTTTTAAGCTATATCAAAAGATTGTTTTTGGGGAAAGGGTTAACGGCACGTATGAAAAATTATACCCTTATTTTAATGGCTGGGATACGTGGTTGGGCACGTCTGATAGACCAGAATACAAAGAAAATGTGAAGGAGGCACTGGCCTACTGCGGTGTATTATCCTCAGATTGTTTTGGCGTGGTTAATAAATTTGGGCTTGATTTTGGCATCAGCACTTTTTTTCCTGCACATTGGCAAAAGCTAGATGGAAAGTTTTATTCTCCAACCCATGGCTCAAGTGCTAATTCGACCTATACAACCACGCCCCTCGCTATTTTATTATTTAATTATGTTGGCCTGAGCAAGCTAGAGTATACACACGCATATCTTGCCTTCATGGCTATACAATATTTTTTATTTTTGGGGGCGATAATTTATTATTTTGGTAGAAAAAATTTATCCCTATTTAAAATAATAACCGCGATGCTGGTGGTAAGCTTTATCCTTTTGGTTAGCCCGCCGGGTATATGGTTTTTTGAAAAGGGACAGCGTTATCTTTTTAACGCTACGGCCATATTGCTGGTATTAAAGGGATGGCGCGATAACAAAGCGTTTGATTTATTATTGGCGAGCATGTTGGCCGCCCTGCATTTATCGTTTTTGCCGCCATTGTTTTTATTATTAGTGGCCTTGTCGCTGTTCGCATTCTTGCCTTATATATCGCCCTCCGCGATGCTAACAACATCAACGTTCGGAAATAATATAAAAAAATATCTCTTTGATTATAGAAAAAGGATAGTTTTTGGGTTGTGCGTTGGTTTGTTGCCTATGTTGCTACTATTTATTGCGCCCATAGATGAGGTAAAAACTTATGCTGGTTGGATAAGGCAACAGGAAAGTGGCCAAGCTGTTAACTTTACCCTAACGCGCAATTTAGGTTGGTTTGGGTATTATGTTATTCCTTTATTGGTCATTTTCTTATATTGGTGGGTGGCCTTGCTCTTTCAACGGCAACCTCAAAAGAGAAGTATCATTTTTCAAGCTAGCACCGAGCCGTTTTTCTTATTTGCGCTGGCCTATATTGGCTGTCAATGGGGTTACAAGGTTTTTGAATATAATTTAGTGCAGTTGGTTTTCCTCATCCCATTTTTGGTGGATAGGCGAACCGTGCTATTTCCGCAAAATAAACTTGCCATCAAAAAATTTTCTTATTCGCCAAGGATAATAGCCTTGTTGATTTTAGGGATAATTTTTATATTTCGGCTAAATGAATTTTTTGGGCCATGGGGGCATTTTTTTAATACTTTACATACTTATTTACCAGCCGCATTGATGATGTTGTTGCCTGCTATTTGGATTATAAAATTATCTTTTTCTGATAAGAAATAACCCCGCGATATTTTTTCTTGCTTTTCGGGTGGTGAAAATATACAATAGGTTATCGGAAGTGTATTACCATAAACCAACCTAACATCATAAGGAGATTACCATGCCCCATCAATTACCACCATTACCCTATGCCGAGGACGCGCTGGAACCGCATATTTCCAAACAAACCGTGTCGTTGCATTACAACAAACACCATCAGGCTTACCTCACCAATTTAAATAACCTGCTGAAGGATAACCCATTGTTGGATAAACCGCTGGCCGAGATTATCATGGCGGCGCAGGGCAAACCCGACATGGTTGGTGTTTTTAATAACGCCGGTCAAGCTTGGAACCACGGGGTTTATTGGCCGTCGATGAAACCAAACGGCGGCGGCAAGCCGACCGGCGACATTGCGGCAAAAATTGACAGCGACCTTGGCGGTTACGAAAAATTTGTCGAATTATTTAAAACCGCGGGCGCAACTCAATTTGGTAGCGGCTGGGCATGGTTGGCATTGGATAAAAACAAAAAATTAACCGTGACAAAAACCAGCAACGCCGATTCGCCCATGACCCAGGGCGGGGTGGCGCTTATTGGTATCGATGTTTGGGAACATGCCTATTACCTCGATTATCAAAACCGCCGTCCGGATTACATCCAGGCTTTTTTGGATAAATTGATTAATTGGGATTATGCCAACGAGGCATTAAAAAAAGCCTAATCGTCCAAGGGCATATCTATAAACCGCAATTTTTTATTTCAAGATGGCGCTTTCAAACCGCGGTGCCACCCCCAGAAATAACATCGCGGCGTTGGGCTGGTTCGCCACCGGCTGGGGGGCATTGGTTGGCTTCTTGGTCGATGGTCGCGACGTGCTGTCGCTGGGTGTTTTTTATTTCTGGCTACTCAAGCGGTTTGCGCGCACGATATTTGCCGTGTTGTTTTTGGTATTTGCCATTTTATTTATCTTGGGGTTTGTTGAAAACATCAATCAAGGTTTTTACGCCGGCGTGATAGCATCGCTGTTTAATTCGTTGGATTTATTTGCTAATTTTTTGCCGTTCGTTTTTATTTTGGCGACCATTTTGTTTTTTTCTGATTTGCAGGAAAAATCAGAATTAACCGCGGCGCGGGTTTTGGCCTTTAGCCCGTGGCGGGTGGTGGCGCCGGCCTTAAGCTTTTCATTGTTGTTTGGCATTTTTTACATCTTTGCCTTTTCCCCCGTAACCGCCTGGGTGCATCAGCGGTGGAAAAATATCGACGACCCCAAACCAACCGCGACGGTCGAATTGATTGATAAAGAATTTTGGTTGAAGGAAAAATTTCCCACCGGTATTTTTGCCAACAGCATCGACGAGGATGTAAAAAATTTTGATGGCTCGATTATCATCCACGGGTTTTCGGTAATTGGCAAGGAACGAAAATTAAAAGACGCGCAGTTTTTTTTGATAGGCGATGATGGGAATATCAAAATGATATTCCTTGCCAAGGAGGCATTGCTTAATAACAACCAATGGGAAATGACCAACGTGACGCGTTATAAACCCGGCCAACCGGTTATAAATGTGCCGAGCAAAACCATCCCCAGCCAGCTCAACACGCAAAGCATCAAGGATCTTTTGTTGCGGCCGGAGGACCTGTCGATTTATAAATTATCAAATTATTTGGAAGAAGTTGAGAACCTTGGTTTTTCGACCTACCCCTATGATATTTATTTTAACCGCCTGGTGTCTTTGCCATTTGTTTTTATGGCCATGACCTTATTGGCGGCGGGTTTTAGCTTTCAATACAAAAGCCGTGGCCAACGAATCCAAACCACGCTGGTCGCTATTATCCTTGGGTTTTTTATCCATTTCTTTTTTGAAATCATGCGCGCCTTCATTATCAGCCAAGAATTGCCAGCATTTTTGACGGCGTGGTTGCCGACGATGATGATATTGTTATTATCGTTGGCGTTGTTTTTGCACCGCGAGGAGCATTAACCTCACTGCCACCGCGCAAGTCATTGACCTGTTATACTATTGAAAACCTGGGCGATGGTTGGTAAGGCTGTTTAAAATACATATTATTCATAATGATAAACCATAGGCCCGCATTTTTTCTCGATTGCTATCTTACGCCCTTGCGCTCTTTTATCCTTGGCAAGCGATTGCCACGCAAGGGAGCAGGGGTAGGGCTGGCCACGCCGCAGGGTGGGGCTGTTACGATGTTGGCCATAAGCCGCGCCGTTACCGCTGGGTTGGTGACAATGGCTTTATCCTTGTCGATTTTTGCATCATCAAGCGCGGCGCAAACCACCAAGAACAGCTCTAAAAAGAAATCCTCAACGGCATCATCAAGCGCGGCGGCGACAAAAACGCCGGCAAAAAAATTAAATATTGAGGCCGACCGCATCAGCGATGATAAGAAAAAAAATCTTGTCCGTGCCGAGGGCAATGTTAAGGTTTATTTTAACGACCAGCTATTAAAGTGCGATTTTTTAACCCTGGATAAAGCCAATAATAAATTATGGGCACGCGGCAATGTCTATTTCAAAAGTGGCGACGGCAGTGCGAGCAAAATTCTGGTGTCGCAAGAAATGGAGATGACCGGTGATTTTAAATCGGGGGTGAGCCAAGCCTTAACCGGCCGCCTTGGCGACCATGGCAGTATCACCGCTAGCGAAAGTCGGTGGGAGGGGAGCGATAGGGTTTTTACCGACGCTAGCTACACCAATTGTTTTCTTTGTTCGCCGTTTGGTGACAATGTGCCGCTGTGGCGGGTGCGCGCCAGCACGGCGGTGGAGGATAAAGCAGACAATACGTTAAAACTATATAATGGTTGGATAGAGGTATTTAACGTGCCGATTCTTTACAGCCCCTATCTTAGCTTCCCCAATCGTCGCGGCTCGGGGCTTTTGGTGCCGACTTTTAAATACGACACCACCGCCGGGGTTATTTTCCGTCCTTCGGTGTTTGTCGTTACATCCAATTCTGGCGACTTGCTGTTCAACCCCTATTTTGACACGGTGCAGGGGATGATTGGTAGCGTGATGTTCAGGCAACGTTTTGCCTATACCGATATTAACGCCGGTGGCATTGCGCTTTACGACAACCCAACCCCAGGGCGGGCAAAACAATGGCAAGGTTATAGCTATTTTAATTTTTTAACCTCGCTGAATCGCGAATGGCAAATCAGCGGGGCGGTGCAATGGGCATGGCCACAAAATTTTTTCCAACATTATACGTTTTTGAATAACCCCGGTAGCCCCGGCAATGACCTTATCAGCTACATCGATGCCACTGGTTTTATCAGCCCGCATTATGTTGATTATTCTTATTATGCCTACCAAGATAATCGCGCGGGTTACCCGTTTGGTTTGATATTGGTTGGGCCGCGCACCGAATTTTTTGGCCGCGGCAGTAAAACCGCGGGCGGTGGCCAATGGCGGGTTAATGGCGACATGCGTTATTATCAAGAACCTCACCAGGGCACCAACGGCCTGGTGCATCTTGATGCTGGCTGGCAACAGCCGGTGCATTTTTTAAATGGCATGTTGTTGAACATCGACGCGGGTATTCGCTTCGATTACATCGCCAGCCATTTTTATAGAAATTATATTTCGATTCCAAATATATTGATACCAGCGCGCGACCCGAGCTTGGCATCGCTCGGCGACAACCAACGTTCCATCTTACGGGTTGTGCCAGAGATAATGACAACCCTATCCTACCCGTTGATAGCGCAAACCGCAAAAAACAATTTGGTTATCGAACCAATTGTGGGTGCTTATTTTTCATTTGGCGGCTTGCTGAGCAAGAAAATAAACGGCGGCAACAATGGCGGCGACCTTAATAATATTATTTTTGATACCGATTCGGCGCCGCTTGAAATCAACGGCGACAACCTGTTCCTGCGCGACCGCGCCCTTGGCACTAGCTATTTTGAAGATTACGGCCGCCTTGCCTATGGGTTAAAGATAGATAACATATTGAAAAGCGGCGGCGAATATAAATTATTCATTGGTCATGGCAATAATTGGTTTTCTAACCAAAACCCCCATGTGCCGGACAGCCTGCGTTACAACAAATCCAGCACCGCCATCATTCTCAACGGCACGTGGATAGCCAACAAATATTTTAACATCCGCGATAGCCTGCTGTTAAAAGACAGCGACCTTAGCATCGACCGCCATGTCGCCGGCCTTAATCTAACCTATCAAAACGTAAATCTTGGCTTGAGTTATTATTATTATCAAAACCAAAGCCAGGTTGATACCGGCACCGGACAATTGCAACAGCTTGTGCCATCGGCGACCCTGCATATCGGTGATAATTGGTCATTGAATTGGAACATGGTCGGTGATTTTTCCACGCCGCAATATATTACGCGCTCGATTGGCTTGGGGGTTACCTATAATGACGAATGCTGGTATATGGCCTTAACCGCCAATCGTGTCTTCCCCGGCCCCAACGTGACCGACACGAGTGGCTGGCAATTTGGCTTCGATTGGCGTATAGTCGCATTTTAAAATATAGGGATAGATATTATCAAAACAATGAAAAACAAGCAGAAACAACCCATGCGTTATAGATTGGTGGTGGCCGCCTTGGCGGTTATGGTGTTGTTGGCGATTGGCCTGGTGCAATTGTTATCGGGTAGCCAGTGGTTGGCATCGATGAAGACCTCGCTCGGTGATGCCTTCAGCGGCATGAAAAATAGCATCGCCAGCGGCGGTGGTGATAAAACCGCCGCTGATAATGACAAAACCATCCATGCCATCGTGCGGGTTAATGGCGACATCATCACCAATTACGATTTGTTGGTGCGGCAAAGAATTTATTTTTTGGAAAATAACCTGACCGAAAGTTCGGCGACGTTACAGCAAACCCGCGAGGCGGTTTTAAAAAGCCTGATATTGGAAAGGTTGCAAGACCAATTTGCCAATCAATCGGGCGCGCCCAATTACATCGCCGAGGCACAACAACAATTGGAACGCGTCGCGCAACAAAATCGCCAAACCCGCGCGCAAACGTTGGAGATGATGGCGAAGCGCGGCATCGCCGAAAAAGATATCGTGGGCTATATCGCCACCACCATTCGCTGGCAATCGATTCTCTACGGCTTGATAAACCAATCCAATGTGGTGACACCGGTTGATATCAACGAACAGCTAAAAAAGAAAAAAGCGATGGTCGGTAAAAATATCTATCAAACCATCCAATTGGATGTGAAACGCCCCGACAAAGATTACCTGCAACAGGTTATCAACATATTGCAAAAAAATCCCGCCGGTTGGCAAAAAGAGCTAGCCAGCGATTTGCAAAGCGGCCGCATCAGCATCACGCAACGCACCGACATGACGGCGCAACAATTTGGCGAACCATTCACCACGCAATTGTTGCAACAAAAGGCCGCCATTCCGCCGGGTTCGATTATGGGGCCAAAATACACCAGCAATAATCAAAAGGCCATTATCTATATTTTGCTTGGCGGCGGTGTGGTGCCGGCGATGGAATTGAACGAATTAAAAGACAGCATCGCGGTCGAATTCAAGGACCGCGCGATGCAACCGCTCGACGCCCAGATGAAGGACAAATTGTGGCGCGAGGCGGTGATTGAAAAATTATAATTATTATTATAAAAAAAATAAATGGAAAACAAAACATTGGCCATCACCAGCGGTGACCCGGGCGGCATCGGTGGTGAGGTTTTTTTAAAATCATGGCTGGCGGCGCAAAAACCGACCAACAATATGCTGTTGATTGACGACCCGACGCGGGTCCAGTCATTGATAGATTTTTTGCAACTGCCCATTACCATTACAATTGTTGATGATATTAACCACGCCTTGGCACAACAAAATAACCAAAAAAATTTGCTGGTTTTTCCCCTGGCAATGAATGTGCCATTTCGCCTGGGCAAGCCGCGCAATGATGCGGAAAAATTATCGTCGGCACGCGCCGCCCTGGCGTCGCTGAATACTGCCATCGACTTGGTTGAAAAAAAAATTGTCCAGGGCATGGTGACCGCGCCGCTTGATAAATCGATTATCAATGCCGTCATGCCGGGGTTTGCCGGCCACACCGATTATTTGGCGGCGCGCGACCATAAGGATGATAATAAAAAACCCCACGCCATGATGTTGCTGGCGAGGGAGGATGACGGCAATTTTTTTCGCGTTGTGCCCCTGACAACCCATATCCCCCTGCGCAATGTGGCAACCACCATGACCACCGATTTATTGCAACAAACCGCTCGCTTGGTGGCGGATGAATTGCATAAAAAATTTGGCATTGCCACGCCGCGCTTGGCGGTGGCGGGCATCAACCCCCACGCCGGCGATGGCGGCATCATGGGGCGCGAGGAAATCGACATCATGCAACCGGTGATAAAAAAATTGCAGGCCGACCAGATGGCGATAGACGGGCCATTATCCGCCGATAGTCTTTTCACGCCGTTAATGCGAAAAAAACACGACGCTTTTTTATGCCCCAGCCACGACCAGGCGCTTATCCCAATGAAGACGCTTTTTTTTGACCGCGCGGTTAACCTGACGCTCGGGCTTTCCTACATTCGCGTCAGCCCCGACCATGGCACGGGGTTCGATATCGCCGATAAAAAAATCGCCAACCATTCGTCGATGCTGGCCGCCATTACCCTGGCGCAGGATTTGCTAAAAAAAATATAATAAAAAAATTATCCATCCATGACCATCTACCCTCGGCCATTAAAACATTATGGACAACATTTTTTACAAGACGCCAACCTTGCCGAAAAAATTGTGCGCTTGGCCTACCTGCCCGATGCGGCGCGGGTGGTTGAAATTGGCCCGGGGCGTGGTATTTTAAGCCACGCCATCCTGCGCCACAGCAACGCCAATTTGTTGGCGATTGAAAAAGACCGCGCGCTTGAACCATTGTTAAAACCGCTGGTCGATGAATATGGTGCGCGCCTCACCCTGTCCTTCGCCGATGCCTTGGCCTGGCAACCACAAACGCTGGGGGACACGCCACCCCACGCGATAGATGTTATCGCCAACCTGCCCTATAATGTTGGCAGTCAATTGCTGGTCAATTTTTGCCAGCAACATATTTATTATCGCCAGTTGGTGCTGATGTTTCAAAAGGAAGTTGCCTTGCGCATTGTCGCCACGCCCGGCACATCGGCCTTTGGCCGCTTGAGTATTTTGGTGCAAACCATCGCCCAGGCGGAAATGTTATTCACCCTGCCGCCCGGTGCATTTTTTCCGCCGCCCAAGGTTTCATCGGCGGTGGTAAAGATAAAAATAAATGTTGCGCCGCCGCCATGCAACATTGTGCATTTGGGGCGGCTGACCAATATATTATTTCAACAACGCCGCAAACAATTGCATCATGGCTTGGCCAAAATTATCGGCGGCGACGTGGCGCGTGCCAAGCGCGTGATGGCCGAGGTGGGGATTGCCGAGCGGTCGCGCGCCGAGGATCTATCGGTCGCGGTATTTTGGCAATTGACCAAGTTGTTGGCTGACGATTTAGAAAACCTTGGGGCAAAAACATCTTAATCACGCGCCAGAAAATAAACTAGAAAATCCCCCTGAATTGCAATAGAATAAAACCGAGAGGGGGGAGGCAACATGGTGCAAAGCAAGAAAAAGCCGGCGGCAAAAACAGGCGCGAAAACCAAGCCAGCAAAAAACCTGTCAAAAGTGAAGAAGGGCATAAATTCAAAATTGGTGTCTTCTGCCGGACAATTCCCCTATCGACGCGGGTTATATGAAAAACCAAATCCGGCGCGGCCCTGGACGGTGCGGCAATATGCCGGTTTTTCCACCGCCCGTGCCAGCAATCAATTTTATCAAAAAAACCTGGCCGCCGGGCAAACCGGCCTGTCGGTAGCGTTTGATTTGCCAACCCATCGCGGTTTTGATTCCGACGACCCACGGGCGGTGGGAGACGTGGGGAAGGCCGGGGTCGCCATCTGCTCGGTCGATGACATGAAATTATTGTTTGAAAAAATACCGCTCGATAAAATATCGGTGTCGATGACGATGAATGGCGCGGTGCTCCCCATCTTGGCCTTTTATATTGTCGCGGCGGCGGAGCAAAATGTGCCTCAGGCCAAATTATCCGGCACCATCCAAAATGATATTTTGAAAGAATTTTTGGTGCGCAACACTTATATTTATCCGCCGGCGGCATCGATGCGCATCGTCGCCGACATCATCCATTACACAACGCGCCACATGCCGCTGTTCCACCCGATATCGATATCGGGTTATCACTTGGGCGAGGCCGGCGCGACCATATTGCAAGAGCTAACCTTCACCCTGCTCAACGCCATCGACTATGTTAAGGCCGCGCTCGCCACCGGTTTAAAGGTCGATGACTTCGCGCCGCGCCTGTCATTTTTCTTTGGCATCGGTATGGATTTTTTTATGGAGGTTGCCAAATTGCGTGCCGCGCGCCAATTGTGGGCCGAGATTATGAAAGAACAATTCAAGGCAAAGAATCCAAAATCGATGATGCTCCGCGTTCATTGCCAAACCAGCGGGGTTTCGCTGGCGCGCCAAGACCCATATAACAACGTGGCGCGCACCACGCTGGAGGCCATGGCCGCCGTGTTGGGCGGCACGCAAAGCCTGCATACCAATAGTTTTGATGAGGCCATCGCCCTGCCGTCTGAATTGTCGGCGCGGTTGGCGCGCAACACACAGTTGATTTTACAAAAAGAAACGGGTATTATAAATACAGCAGACCCTCTCGGCGGCAGTTATTATATCGAGGGCCTGACCGATGACCTTATAAAAAATTGTAAAAAACTCATGCAACAAATAACCGAACAAGCTGGGGACGGCGGCATGGTGGCCGCCATTGCCCAAGGCCTGCCGCAACGGATGATACATGAATCGGCGGTGGCGCGGCAGGCGCGGCTCGACCAAAAACAAGACATCATCGTTGGCGTTAATGATTATCAATTGCCGGAAGAAGCCCCGATAGATGTTTTATCCATTCCCAGCGGCGAGGTTTTGCAAGAACAGACCGCGCGTTTAAAACAATTGCGGCAACAACGCGATGCAGATGCGGTGGCGGGGGCATTGGTGGATTTACGCGCGGTGGCAAGCCAAGAAAAAAAACTTGGCCTGTTGGAAAAAACCATCGCCGCCGCCCGCGCCCGCGCGACATTGGGCGAGATTTCAAAAACGCTGGAGGAGGTTTTTACCCGTCACAGCATTGCGCCGCAAATTACCCGTGGGGTTTATGAAAAAAACCTGCAGGATACCCGCCAGCTCAAGGCGATGCAAAATAAAACCGCGCAATTTAAAAAATCAACCGGCCGCGCGCCAAAAATCCTTATCAGCAAGCTCGGGCTCGACGGCCACGACCGCGGGGCAAAATTGGTCGCGGCCTGTTTTTTGGACGCCGGGTTTGACGTGGTGATGGCGCCGTTGTTTATGTTGCCGGCGGAGGTTGCCGCCATGGCCATAAAAGAACAGGTCGATATTGTTGGCATTTCGACCCACACCGCCGGCCACAATGAATTGGTGCCGGCGATGATAGGCGAATTAAAAATGCAAGGCGGTGATAAAAATATCGCCGTCGTGGTCGGCGGCATTATTCCCGACCAAGATAAGGAATTGCTTATCGCCCACGGCGTGTCATTGCTGTTCGACCCGGGTGAAAATATAAATAACATTTTGGAAAAAACCTTTTCATTGTTGCCGCAAAGCATCGGCCATAACCGACCACATAATTTGTCATGACAATAATCGCGCCATCGTAACATCTCGCCGCCTTACCGAAAGCCTTACCCTTCGCCTTACCGAAAGCCTTACCGATGCAAAAATTTCTTCGTTTTTTTCTGCTTGCCATGTTGGTGGTGGCCTTACCGGGTTGCCCGATTATTCCCAAATGGGGGCAAATCGAAAAAGGCACCACGGTGCCGCTGGATAGTTTTAAAAAAGAGGTCATTAAAAAAAACCAGGAAGAAACCGACCCGCGTTACAAAGAACATCAATATGATTACCGCTCGACGGTAGACGGCCTGCCGGCGGCCGATGCAACTTTTTGGCTGAAAATTAATCGCGACAACACCTACCAAGCACGCGCCGAATTTAACATGATTGCCCCCTGGACCACCGTGTTCAACGCCGTCGGCCGGCAACAGATAAAGGGGCGGGTGGTCAATGGCCGATTCTTGCCCAGCCAGATGAGCGGCCTGTTTAAGGTTGGCGATAAAAAATTTCAAATCACCGTGACATATCCAAAGGATGGCGGTGCGCCCATCACCAAGCTTGACCCGCCGCGCAACCAAGCCGCCATCACCCCCATCGACCAAAAATTATTGGCGAATTCTTACGATATTACATCGGCGTTGCTAACCCTGATGTCGCAATATCAAAAAAATGGGCCGGCCGTGGCCTGCACCCAGCGACTCGTCACCTGGGATGGTTTTCGCCTGGCGCGGATAAAACTTTACCCCGACGCAAACGACCCCAACCAATGCACCGCCGATTTTGAACGGGTCGGTGGATTTTTAAAGTCAAATGAAAAGAAAGCAAAAAGCAGGCCATCCACCCTGACATTCCGCGTTGATAAACGTTTCGCCCTGCCGGTAACAATTTCGGCCGATACATTTTTTGTGCAACCGGTGCTCGCCCTAAAGGCAGTCGACGACGTGCCGATTTCTTATTATTACTTGCCGGCGAATCTGAACAAAACGCCGTTTGATGAAAATTAATTTATAAATATTTTTTATCGCTACTTGAAAAAAATATTTTTCATTCCCATATCTTAATCGACTGGTGGTGATGGCATCGCCACCATTTGTCAGAAAGATAAAAAATGAATTTAGAAAATTTTAACGATTTGGCGCAGATGGCGGTGCAAACCGCCCAGCAAAAGGCATTGGCCAATAACCACAGCCGCCTGGCGGCTGGCCATTTGTTGTTGGCGTTACTCGAACAATCGGAAATTGTTGAGGCGATTCACCAGGCGGGTGGCGATGTCGCCCTGTTGGAAAAACAATTGGAAAAAATTCTGTCGAGCCTGCCGGCCGGTAATAATTTATCGCTCGACGCAAGTTTTGCCAAGGTGATGGAGGCGGTGAAAAAAGTCGCGCGCCAAAAATCCATCGAACAAATTTCGCCCGAGGCCTTATTGTTGACCTTTGCCAGCCAGCCCGATTTGCCCGAAACCAAGGCGATGGTGGCGGCAAAGGTTGATTTAAAGAAATTGGAAAAAAACTTGAGCGTCGGCGGTGGCGATGCGGGCGGGCAAAAAACTGCCTTAAAAAAATACGCCGACGATATAACCGAAAAGGCGCGCAATGGAAAACTCGACCCGGTTATCGGGCGCGAGGATGAAATTCGCCGCGCGATGCAGGTGCTGGCGCGCCGCACCAAAAACAACCCGGTGCTGATTGGCGAGCCCGGGGTTGGTAAAACCGCGATCGTCGAGGGGCTGGCGTTGCGCATTGCGTCGGGCGATGTGCCGGATAATTTAAAAAACAAAAAATTACTATCGCTCGATTTGGCCAGCTTGATTGCCGGCGCAAAATTTCGCGGCGAGTTTGAAGAACGATTGAAAGCGGTGTTACAAGAAATCAGCAAATCGGAAGGCGAAATTATTTTGTTCATCGACGAATTGCACACCCTGGTCGGCGCGGGCAAGGCCGACGGCGCGATGGACGCCAGCAACATGTTAAAACCAATGTTGGCGCGCGGCGAATTGCATTGCATCGGCGCAACCACCCTCAGCGAATATCGCCAATATATTGAAAAGGACCCGGCCCTGGCACGGCGGTTTCAACAGGTTTATGTTGCCGAACCATCGGTCATCGACACCATTTCCATTTTGCGTGGCTTGAAAGAAAAATACGAACAACACCACGGCGTGCGCATCGCCGATTCGGCGATTGTCGCCGCGGCCGAATTATCGAATCGTTACATTACTGACCGATTCATGCCTGACAAGGCGATAGATTTAATCGACGAAGCCACCGCGCGGTTAAAAATGGTGCTGGATAGCAAGCCCGAGGCACTTGACCAACTCGACCGAAAAATCATCCAATTGAAAATCGAATTGAGCGCGTTGGAAAAAGAATCGGACAAGGAATCGATGCAGAAAGTCACGGCGATTAAAAAAGAATTGGGCGAATTGGAAAAGGAACAAACCACCCTGACCAAAGAATGGCAGGAGCAAAAGGTGCGGATTGTTTCGTTAAAAAAAATTAAAACCGATTTGGACAATGCCAACCATCAATTGGCCGAGGCCAAGCGCAAAGGCCAATTGGAAGTGGCCGGCCAATTGCAATATGGCGTCATTCCCAAATTGACCAAAGAGCTGGAGGCGCAAGAAACAAAATCGGGCGACACAACATTTGAAACCGTGACCGACAAGGATATAGCCTTTGTGGTTGGTCGCACCACCGGCATTCCGGTGGAAAAATTATTGAGCGGCGAGAAAGAAAAATTGTTGAATTTGGCAAATGAATTATCGTCGCGCGTGGTCGGACAGGAAACCGCCATCAAGGCGGTGGCCGAAACTATTTTACGCGCCCGCGCCGGCCTTATCGACCGCCATCGCCCCGAGGGCTCATTTTTGTTCCTCGGCCCGACCGGCGTTGGCAAAACCGAATTATGCAAGGCGTTGGCCAAAAGCCTGTTCGATGATGAACGGGCGATGATAAGAATCGACATGAGCGAGTATATGGAAAAACATTCGGTGGCGCGGCTTATCGGTGCGCCGCCAGGTTATGTTGGTTACGAACAGGGCGGCACCCTGACCGAGGCGGTGCGTCGCCGGCCCTATCAATTAATTTTGTTCGATGAAATAGAAAAAGCCCACCCCGATGTTTTTAACATCCTGCTCCAGGTGTTGGACGATGGCCGTTTGACCGACGGCCAGGGCCGCACCGTCAATTTTGCCAATTGCTTGCTGATTATGACGTCGAACATCGGGGCAGACCTGATGGTCAATTTGCCCGAGGGCGAGGATATCGAATCATTGCGCGAATCGGTTTTTGCCCTGTTGCGTGGCAAATTCCGCCCCGAGTTTTTGAATCGCATCGATGAAATTTTGCTGTTCAATCGCTTGCCAAAGGAATCGATGGCGGCGATTGTAAAAATTCAATTGGCCGAATTGGAAAAAAAATTGGCCGAGCAAAAATTATTCTTGACTTACGACGCCGCCACCGTGGCGCGCTTGGCCGAATTGGGTTACGACGCGGCGTTTGGCGCGCGGCCATTGCGGCGGGTTATTCAACGCGAAATTCAAAACCCAATTGCTAATGGCATTTTGCAAAATAAATTTGTCGATGGCGATGTGATAAAAATTTCGCTTAATAAAGACAAATTTTCGTTCGACAGCGAACGAAAAAATTAAGGGCGATATTGTGCGCTGAAATGGCTAATCACAAGGCAAAGCAAATAGCCGCGTGATATTCAATCCGCCCAATAAATCGACCTTGATAAAACGGCCTCATAGTCTGTTTAATAAATCAGCCTGATAAAAAGGCCGATCCCGGATTACAAATGCGCCTCGGGCAATTTAATCGGGTAGCGTTTGCGCAATTCTTTATCTAGTGCGGGGTCGACAAAACCATGGGGATCTAAAGCCAATAATTTTTCCTTGATGCCGCGCGCCTTATCCAACGCGGTTGGTTTGTTGTTGGCGGCCCATTCCTTGGGCGATGCGCGGTCAAATGTTTGCGGATAGAAATAATCTTTTTGCATGACCTTCAGGGTTTGCGCCGACCCCAAGAAATGCCCAGGCCCGTCGATGCAAACCGAGCGGATGGTTTCGTAACTTAAGGTTTCGTCATTGACCTCAATCCCGCGGATGATGCGGCTAACCGAACCCAGCAGGTCGTTGTCTAACACCAAACTTTCGAGGCAAAACCCGAGCAGGCTGGCGTGCATGCCGGCCGATTCATAAACCAAATTCGCGCCCGATTGCGCAACGATGGCATGGTTATAGGCCTTTTCCGCGCCGGCTTGGTAATCGGGAATTTTTGAATCGGCCATGCCCGACGCCACCGCGCTTATCAAACCAAAATATTTGCCCATTTCACCCACGCCAGACATCAACAATGATTGTTCGGCCGAACCGCCGCTCATCGCGCCGCTCCGTAAATCGCTAACAAATGGCCAGGTGCCAAACATCGCCGGCGCGCCGGCCTTGACCGCATTTACGTAACATAACCCGGCCAATACCTCGGCCGTGGCCAGGGCGACCGCACCGGCCAGGCTGGCCGGCACCGTGGCACCGGCTTGGCCAGCGGAAATCAGCAATATGGGCATGCCCTCCAACGCGGCGCGTTCCAAACAACGGCAAGCATCCTGCGCAAATTTTAATGGCGGCACAACAAAACAGCAAGATTGCGACACAAACGGCCGTGCCAACCATTGTTCCTTGCCACCGGCAATTTCATGAAGCATCGCCAAGGAAAGGTCGAAATGTTTTGGGTCAACCCACGATGTGCCAACATGTTTGCGCGAACCGCGCACCGAGGCATAACAGGTGTTGAAATCCATGTCCAAGGGGTCGGGCAAATCGCGCGGCACCAGGGTGCGTTGGAAAAAATGGATGTTATCCATGTGGTCACAAATTTTTGCCGCTTGATACAAATCTTGCAACAATGATTCGCGGTATTCCATGGTGTATGGGTCAACCATATGCACCGCCGCGCCGGCCGTGCCGTAATAAACCCGTTCGTCATATGGTTGCAAATCCCATTCGGGGTCCAACCCATAGAGTGTAAATTTTTTGTTGGCCATCGCCACGCAATCCTTCACCATGTTTTTGGGGAAGCAGAGGCGGCCATTTTTCATGGTCGCGCCCAATTTGCTGCAATAATCGATGGTCGATTGCAATGGTTCGGCAAAGCCGATGTTTTCCAATATATTAAAGGCGGTTTCGGCGATTTGCTCCCGCTCCTCAGCTGTGAAAAGCGACAAACGGCCAGATTTCATGCCGCGCCAAATGGGCTGGAGGTCAACCTCGAGCGGGGCTTGCCTTGCGGCAACCCTTGTAGCGCGACCCCCCATTCTGCGTGACATGATATTTTTTGGAAAAACTTCTTGGTTGTTTATTTTATTTTAACAATTATAGCCACGACCGGCGTTGCTTGTCAACCAATCTATGATGTTTTTATAAAAATTATTTTGGGTCGCGCCGGCAAGTCGCCTCGCCAATTATTTATTGTTTGGCGAAAACAAACACGCCCTTTTTATCAACCGTGGCCTGCACCCGCTGGCCGCTGGCGAGGGCGGTTGCCCCCCCCTGGTCGGTGGTGATGCGGCTGTAAATTTTGGTTGCGGTGGTTGCATCGATACGCCAGGTAACCAATGAATGTTGGCCAAGGAATCGCACGTCGGTGATGGTGCCGGTAATTTTTTCGTTTGTGGTTTTTGTTAGGTTTTTATTTTCTGGTTGCACATCAACCGCATCGGCGCGGATGATAACCTCGACCATTTGCCCGTCGTGAAATTTTTTGCCCTGGTGGTTGGCGGTAAATTGGCCGAGCGGCGTTGTCACCTGGCCCTGTTGCACCTCGGCATAAAATTGATTAACCGCGCCGAACATGGTGGCGACAAATTTATTACTTGGGTTATAATAAATATCGGCCGGCGTGCCATGTTGTTGCAATTTTTTATTATAAAGCACGGCGATGCTGTCGCTCATGAACATGGCTTCCTCGACCGAATGGGTAACCATCAGGGCGGCAATGCCGCGCGCCGCCAAAAAATTCAGCACCCAATTGCGCATGTCATCGCGGGTGCGTTCGTTGAGCGATGAAAAAGGCTCATCCATCAATATCAATCGACTCCCCGGGGCCAGGGCGCGCGCCAAGGCAACCCGTTGTTGTTCGCCGCCCGACAATTGGTGCGGGTAGCGATTGCCAAAATCCGGCAAACCAATTTGTTCCAACCACCGCATGACGATATTTTTTTTATCAAGCGGCGCAAGGTTGCTATTTTTTGCCGCGCCATTACCATTACCATTGTTCAAACCAATGTTGTTTAACCCAATGTTGTTTAAACCAAAGGCAATATTGTCAAACACCGTAAGGTGCGGGAAAAGGGCAATGTCCTGGAACAGCAACCCCACCCGCCGTTTTTCGGGCGGCACAACAAATTGGTTGTTCGACACCAATTGGCGGTTGATAAAAACCTCGCCATTGTCGGGTTTTTCCAACCCCAGGGCCAAGCGCAAAATGGTTGTTTTGCCCGCGCCCGACGGGCCGAGGAGCGACATCAACCCCCGCATCGGCACGGCAAAGGATAAGCTGTCCAATATTTTTTCTTGCGGTGCCCGACCGTGCGTCGCGCCATAGGCAAAATCGACATTGCGAAATTCCAACACCGGCCCATTGATGGCGCGTGATGATGCGGCTGATTTTTTCGTAACTTTTTTGCTCATTTTTATATTTATAAAATTTATTTTTTTTGGGGGGGTGTTAAAAACTACAGGCCATTTCTTTTTAGCCAATAATCGCGGGTTAGCCAAATCGATAAACCGCTAACCAACATAATTAACAGGGCGGGCAGGGCGGCCATTTTTATCCGTTCGTCGCTGACCAGCGTGAAAAGCCTTAAGGCCAGGGTTTCAATACCAAATGGGCGCAGGACCAGCGTGATGGGCAGTTCCTTGATAACCTCGACAAAGGTTAATAAAAACGCCGACAATAATGCCGGCCGCAACAATGGCAAATGCACCACCCCCAACAACCCGCCGATAATTTTTCTTGGAATTTTTCTTGGAAATTTTTTTGACCGATGGTTTTTTTTGTCATTGCCAACACCGTCCATGCCATACGAAAAATAATTGGCGAATAAAACCATCGGCGGTTGGCCCAATACCCGTGCCGCCTGGTCCAGGTTGGGGCCGATGGCGCGATAACCGGCATTGACCGCGCCGAACGCGCTGGCCGAAAATTTTGCCACATAGCCGTAAAACAACAACCCACCCAGCATGATGTTATAGGTGCCGTGGTCGATGGCCACGCCAGCCGCGCCCTTGCCAATAAAATGCCTCAGCAAATCGATAGTGCTCAAGCTGAAAATCAATATGCTCAAGCCCAGCACCACCCCGGGCATGGCGTAACCAACCACCAGCGGCAATTTTATCAGGCCGATATTGCCGCCGTGGTGGTTGGCGCGCGCCAACCGTTCGGCAAAACCAATCGCCAAAACAATCAACAACATGGTCGCGCTGGCCACCAGCGCGAAGCCGAAACTGGTAAACATGGCTGGCACCGATTCGCCCATGGCCGTCAACCATGGCAAGATATTGGATAAAACATTCGCCGTGAAATCATTTGTCCCCTGAAACAATGGTTGCAACCACCAACTTAATAATGACAACAATGGCAAGCCAAAGGCAAATAACAACAACCCCCAGATAAATAGCAACATCAATATCATATTGCCGCGCGATGGTGTGATGGCGCGATGTTGCGCGCCGCCGTGCCCAGCCGTCATGGTGGCGGCGGTTGATTTGCGTTTGACGCGCCAACCATCGATATAAAAACCCTGCACCGCGTAATCAATCGCCAAAAACAACAGCACCCACAACAAAATCACCAAACAGAAATAACGGGCGTAGGCGACCTGGCCCAAATTAAGCCACAGGTCGAACATGCCCATCGATAATGTTTTGACGGCGAAAAAATTCATCGCGCCGTAATCGGCCATGACCTCTAACCCGACCAAAATAAAACCGGCGAGCATTTGCGGTATCATCATCGGCAAAAATAATCGCCAGAAACATTGCGCCGGCGCATAACCCAAGACGCGCGCCATTTCAATCTGGCTGGTAAGGCTGTGCGATGACGACAAAAACGCCCGCGCCAACAAATAAACATAAGGGTAAAAAGACATGGCCAGCACCACCGCCGCCAATCGCCAATCGCGCGGGTTGGTGGCGTGCAAAAAATGCAACAACCCTTGCAGATGTTGCCCCAACCAACCACTCGGCGATAATTGTTCGATATAAACCATCGCCGAGATATAGGGCGGCAGGGCAAAGGGCAATAACACCAACCACGATAATATTTTTTTCCCCGGGAATGTAAAAAATGCAAACCACCAGGCCAACAATATGCCAATCGCCACCGCCAACAGGCCAATCACCGCCACCATGTTGATGCTGGTCAGGATATAGGGGATGATGACCGCGAAATCGACGTCGGCAAAAAAATTCGCGCGGCCACCATCGGCGTTCGGCGCGAACAACAGCCACAGCAATGGCCACAGGGGGAGCAGGCTTAATAAGACCAACCCCAACTTTGTTATGGTGTAATTATTTGCCCGCATGATGGTAAAATATATCCCTCAATATCTTTCGAATATCCCCGAACATTCTTTAAGCCGACCATAGCGCAATTTTTGCCTTGAGGGCAATATAATTGCTTCATAAAATACATTGCAACTAAGCGATTTTTTCGCTACAGCAAAAACAGCAATATTTATTCCGCGGTAGCTCAGTGGTAGAGCAATCGGCTGTTAACCGGTTGGCCGTAGGTTCGAATCCTACCCGCGGAGCCAATATATCCTATCAAAAAATTCCGCCCTCAAGCAGTGTAGTTATAGGGCGGCTATATTGCGAAGCCTTTTCTCGCGCTCTCTCTCTATCCGTTATTCCCGAAATTTCGTCGCTGAAGATGGCGATGCCACAAAGCCTCGTCGGCGGTCTTCAGCAAGGGAGGCTTTGCGCAATTTCTCATAAAAAAAAGGGTGGTTATACCCGTTGGCGTGTGTTACACGCCGACGGGATGGATAAAACAAGGAGCGTTAGCGACTATGTTTTATAGGGGGGTTAGTCACCATTTCAGATTCGCACGTGGGGTCTAACCTACCTGAGAAATATATTCGCTCGCAATGCTCGCTCATTATTTCTCTATCCTGTGGGCGTGTGTCACACGCCGACAGGTCGACAAACGTTTTTCCCCACCCCTTGTTTCACACGCCGACGAGGGATAAAAACAGGGAGCGAAGCGACCATGTTTTTTGGGTGGGTTCGTGAATTCGTTTTTAAATTATTATGGGGTTTTTTTATGAAAAGGTTGCTGGCGAATCCACCCTCGTCGGCGGCTGAAGACAAGACAGGCTTTTACGCCATTCTTTAATAAAATAAATTGTTACGCCGGGTAATGTTCGCG
>JASGCL010000008.1:38972-52911 GCA_030054115.1 Hydrotalea sp. | reverse complement strand
CGCTGGTCGAACAATTCATGGCCGACCCCATGGCGTGGTCGGCCGCGCATGGTGGAATTGATACTTTTTAAAAAACACTTGACAATAAAGTGCGGTATAAATACAATTCTATCAAAGATAGATTAAAATGGTTGAAAATAAAGAAATAATAGTTTGCCCTCATTGCAAGCAAAGCTTTGCCTTGCATGATGCCGTCGATATAGAAGCGGTTGTGCAACAACGTTTAAGCGAGGCGGAAAGAATCAATAAGGATGAAGCTAAAGCACGCGAAAAACAATTGGCGGAAAAAATTCGTAAAGAGATTCAAGATAAAGAAAATTTAGAAAAAGCAGATTTGCAAAATCAGTTGATGGAGCAAAAAAAGATTACAGATAAGGCGCGCAATGACCAATTAGAGGCAAATAAAAAACTACGGATGGCAGAAGAAAAAGAAAAATCCATAGATATTGAAGTTGAGAAGAGGGCTATAACGTTGGCACAACAGGAAAAACAAAAAGTAGAGGTTGCATTAGCTGAGAAAAATAAGATTCAATTATCTATAAAAGAAAAAGATATAGAGCAGAAATATTCTAACCAAATAAACGACAAAGACCAACAAATTTTATTATTGAAGAAAGAAAAAGAAGATACTCAGAAAAAGTTAGAAGAAGCCAAGAGAGCAAACTCACAAGTTTCGCAACAAGCGCAAGGAGAAGTCTTTGAATTAGATTTTGAAAGAAGGCTTAAAGAAGAATTTCCAGAAGATGAAATAGATGAGGTTCCAAAAGGCATAGAGGGTGCAGATTTTATACAAACAGTTTATAATAAAGGTAAAAAAGCAGGTATAATTTTGTGGGAAACAAAAAACACTAAAGGTTTCTCAAAGCAATGGATTGAGAAATTAAAAACAGAGCAAAGAAAATTGGCGGCAGAGGTCTCAGTGATTGCGACTAACACCTTGCCAAAAGATTCAGCACCAATAGACCAAAGAGATGGTGTTTACATCGTCTCGCTTGCTATGGCTTTACCGCTGGCAATGGTATTGCGTCGTGCTGTTATCAGGGTATCTGAAACAGCTACTGCTAATGAAAACGTAGAAAATAAAGCGGTAGAAGTATATCAATATCTTATTAGTCCAAACTTTAAGCAAAAAATTGAAGCAATTATATCTGCTTACCAATTTTTATATGAAGGAACTGCAAAAGAAGAAAGAGCCATGAAAAAAATATGGGCCGAAAGAAGAAAAATGCTTTCCGTAGTCGTCGATTCGACGGTTGGTATGTATGGCGAATTACAAGGAATTGCTGGTAAAGAAATTCCTACAATAGAAAAATTAGAATTGGATGCAACACTTTCTATAGAAGAAGATGAGGGAGAATAGAACCCTCACACCAAAAAAAATCAAGGGAAGTTTGGTTTTTGGGGTACGGCGGATTTTAGAAAATTTAAATATAATGTTAATGCCGTGATGTAGGGTGGGAAATCCGAAACCTTGAAGCCATCGATAAGGCGGTCGGGCAGGCGGCGTTCGTTGTCGCGCAGGCTGTTTATCAAATCCTTGCCATTGTCGTGGTCGCGTTCCATTTTTAATAATGTGCCGCGCAATTCCAAATGACTGCGGTGAAAAATTTCTTCGTCGTCGCCAAAAAAAACATAGCTGGTTAGCAACAGATGATTGATGGTCGCGCCAAGGTTGTCATCGGCGTCGCCGCCCTGCGCCCGCACCCATTTGGCAAATTGCCGTTGCAATGGCGGAATGGTCGGCCGCGAATAGGGGCGAAGATAATAGGGGGACATAAAAAAAATCGGAAAAAATAATGGACAATTATTTTTTTGCAATCATGTTTTACGCAAACAAATCGGAAACCGATTCGTTGCTGTGAATGCGGTGAATGGCCTCGCCGAATAATGGCGCGACCGAGAATTTTTTTATTTTTTGGCAGTTTTTTACGTCCTCAGTAAATTGGATGGAATCGGTGGTGACCAGTTCGGTCAGCGGCGAATTAAAAATTCGTTCGACCGCCGGCGGTGAAAACACGCCGTGGCTGATGTAGGCGATGACTTCCTTCGCCCCGCCGCTTCGCACCAATGCCTCCGCGCCATTGACCAATGTGCCGGCCGAATCGCAAATATCGTCAACCATGATGCAGGTCATGTCGCGCACGTCGCCGATGATATTCATGACCTCGGCCACGCCGGCGCGCGGGCGGCGTTTGTCGATAATCGCCAAATCGCAATCAAGTCGTTTTGCCAAATTACGGGCGCGCAGAACGCCGCCGACATCGGGCGAGACGACAACAATTTTTTCCGGGTCGGGGTAGCGTTGTTTTAATTCGATGCCAAATTGCGGCATGGCAAATAAATTATCGGTCGGGATTTCAAAAAATCCTTGAATCTGGCCGGCGTGTAAATCCATGGTTAGGATGCGGTCGGCACCGGCGGCCTCCAACATTTTGGCGACCAGTTTGGCGGTGATGGGGGTGCGCGGCGCGGTTTTGCGGTCTTGCCGCGCGTAGCCGTAATAGGGCAGAACCGCGGTGATACGTTGCGCCGACGAACGTTTTAACGCGTCGAGCAATATTAATAATTCCATCACATGGTCGTTGGCCGGTGAATGGGTCGGCTGGATAAGGAACACATCCTCGCCGCGGATGTTGTCGCTGATTTCCACGTAAATTTCTTTGTCGGCAAAACGGGTGATGTTGCGATTAACCAGCGATAAGCCAGGAACTTTTTTTGTCGTCGCCAAGTAATCGACGATCGCTTGGCTAAGCGGTTGGTTGGCGGTGCCAGAAATAATTTTCATCTTGCGCTGGAGGTTGCTTTTTTATTGCGGTCGGTTTTTTTGATGTGCGGGTTAAGCACGTTGAACACATGGCGGCTGGGTTTGTAATGAACGGTTTCGCGACCCTCGACAATCAATGCCTCGCCGGTTTTTGGGTTGCGCACTTTTTTTGCGTTGCGTTTTTTTAATTTCCACGCGCCAAGTTGCCGCACCGCAATGTCGTGGCCATCGATAAGATGTTTTGCCATCTCGTCAATAATATCGCGCATCACTTGTTCGACCTGTTGATGGTCAAGGTCGCGATTTTTCCGCGCCACCTGCTCCATCAGCATCGAACGATTGGCGTTGTTGCCGTCACTTGCGTTGGGTGACCCAGCGGTTTGTGGGGCGTGGTTGGTTTGTTTTGCCGTTTTCATAATTGCGTGACGTCGATTGATTATGTTGATAATATATTTGGTAATAAAATTAAAAATTTCGCCACACCATAGCAAATAAAAAAGATTGATTCTAGCTTCAATCCTAATTTTTTTTAGATTGCTTGCTGGTTGTTTTTTTGAATAACAGGCTGACCCAATCGCCCTGTTGTTTGCGATGTTGTAATAAAAATCCAACCTGTTCGTAACGTCGCTGTATAGTATTTTCCTGCGCCACGGTGATGCCCGACAAAATGACGAAGCCGTGGCCACGGCTGGCGCGGGCGATGGCCATGGCCAATCGCCACAGTGGAATAAAAACAATATTGGCAAATATCAAGTCGTAGGGCGCGAGGTTGCGCGGCGGTTTGTAAAAACATTTTAGACCATCACCCAAGATATTTTTTTTGACCGCCAGGCGATTGCGCCGCGCGTTGGCACGGGCGATGTTTATCGCCACCGCGTCGTTATCCGCCAGGGTGATGGTGGCGCGGCGATAAACCTGCTTCGCCGCCAACCCCAAAATACCGGTGCCGGTGCCAACATCAAGGATACGTAATTTTTTATGCCGGCGATGGTTTGGCGGCAATTGCGCCAACATATCCATGCATAATTGCGTTGTGCCGTGCCGTCCGGTGCCAAAGGCTTGCGAAATATCTATCAGTAATTTTTTTGTCGGATAGGGTGGCAAATTGGCGGCGTCGCGATAATCAGAATCGGCAATCCACCAGCGATAATGCTGGTTGTTTTTGCCGGCGGCGATGGTGATGGGGGCAAAATCGCGCCGTTGCTCGACCAGCCAATTTTTTTCCGCCAATGGTTTTATGGTCACCGCCGATAACAAATTTTCTGGTAATATTTTTTTATCCGCTGCGCTGAAAATAATTTCAACCACAACATTGTCGCCGGCATGGTTATAACCAATCGATACCCGATGGTCGGGGTGGTTTGATAATATATCGCTCAATGCTTCCTCTTGGCGCAGCCAATCGCTTTGCGGCAGGGTAAGGTTGGCGACAAAAAAATCTTGCATCAACTAATAATTTTATGAGGCACGGCTGGCGGTGCGGCTATCGACGCTACCCGGTATTTTTCCTGTTGTCGGGGTGGCCGTCAACACGTCGACAAATTCGCGCAACACCCAGCGCGATTTATCATCGTGGAAGTGGATGGCGAAAACCTCTCCCTTGACATCGGTAATTTTTCCCAGGCCGAAACGCGGGTGTTTGACCGCGCGACCGACAAGGCTATTGCCGCCATTGTTCGCGCCATTGTTCGCGCCATGGCTATTATCGGGTTGCGAAACCGATTGGCCAAAGGTCATGGCGCCTTGTTGATTGCCACGCGTCGCCGGTTGTGGTGCGGGTTTAGCATTGGCCAACTTCGCGGCGAACGGCGATGAATTGTTGGTGCGTTGCATTTGCGCCCGCGGGTAATCATTGAATTGCTTGTCGGCCACTTGTCTGTCTTGTCTATCGGACGCATATCGGTCGGCCATTGTGCCATGAACCTCTTGCCGTGATGCCACCCGCGCCCCATCGTTGGCATTGGTGAAGGTGCCGTCGGCGCGTTGCCAAATGGTCGATGATTTATCCAATTCTTTTAAAAAACGCGACGGTTGTTGGTCACCCCAATATGCGCCACCCTTTTTATAAAATATTCGACGCTTTGTATGAGAAATAATCAAATGGTCCATCGCGCGGGTAATGCCGACATAGGCCAGGCGACGTTCTTCCTCGACACCCTTTTGCCCTTCTTCGTTCACGGTGCGCGGGCTGGGGAAGATTCCCTCCTCCCACCCGGCAAAAAACACGATGGGGAATTCCAAACCCTTGGCAGCGTGAATCGTCATCAGCGATAATTTGTTGCTGTCCTCGCTTTCATCGCCGCTGGTGGCGAGAGCCACATTCTGTAGATATTCAGTTAAGCTTGCATAAGCTTCCATAGAAATAAATAATTGTTGCAAATTGTCGATGCGCCCCTCGGACTCGATTTTTTCCTTGTGGGTGCGGAGCATTTCCATGTAGCCAGCTTTTTCCAACACCGACGACGCCATGTCGGCCAGCACCAAATGGTCGTCGCTATTAACCTGCTGGCTCAGGGCGGTGATGGTCGCCACCAATTGCCGAATTTTTTCTGACTTTTCCAAACCAGCAGAAATTTTTTTCTGCAACGCATCGAACAATGACAGCGATTGCGCCTTGGCATCGATAGCTAATTTTTCCAACGCGACCTCGCCAAAACTGCGTTTCGGTTTATTGATAATTCGGCGAAAGGCCAGGTCGTCGGCCGAGCTGTGAATCAGCCGCAGGTAGGCCAGGGCGTCCTTGATTTCTTCGCGGTCATAAAATTTTGCGCCGCCGATAACTTGGTAAGGAATCGCCAGGTGGTTAAGCCGCGTTTCCAAAGCGCGGGTTTGCGCCGAGGTGCGAACCAAAATCGCCATCGTCGAAAAATCATTGCCCGCCGTGTTGTAGCGGTGCACGGCGCGGGCGATGAGTTCGGATTCATGCTCGCTGTCGAAACATTCGCGGATAAGCACCTTATCATTCGATTGCTTGGGGGTGAAAAGTTGCTTGCCCAGGCGATGTTGGTTGTGGCTGATAACATGGTTGGCGCAGGTTAAAATCGGCATCGTCGAACGATAATTTTCTTCGAGGCGGATAATTTTTGCCTCGGGGTAATCTTTTTGAAATGATAAGATATTGCCAATATCCGCGCCGCGCCAGCTGTAGATCGATTGGTCGTCGTCGCCGACGCAGGCCAGGTTGGTTGTTTTGCCAGCCAACATTTTTAAAAAAAGATATTGCGCGTGGTTGGTGTCTTGGTATTCATCGACCAAGAAATATTGAAATTGGTTTTGCCAATAGTCCAACACATCGGGCGATTTTTTCCATAATAATATATTTAAATAAATCAGGTCGGCGAAATCAACCGCATTCATCGCGGTCATTTGCCGTTTATAATTTTGAAAAATTTCTTGCAAGATTCCTTCCGCCTGCTGTTCGGCACTGGTGGCGCGGTCTTTGTGGCTGTTCAAAATATGCGATAATAATTTGCCGTTAAATTCCTCGGGGTCGAGTTGTTGTTCGAGCGCGATATTTTTTAACAATCGCTGTTGGTCGTCTTGGTTGATGATGGTAAAGTTTGACGATAACCCCAAGCGGTCGGCGTAACGGCGGAGGAGACGCGCCCCGATGGAATGGAACGTGCCGAGCCAAACATCGCGCGCCTTATCCTCGCCAATAATTTGCGCGGTGCGATGTTTCATTTCTTTGGCGGCCTTGTTGGTGAAGGTCAAGGCCATGATTTGATAGGGGCGGGCACGCTCGGCCCTTATCAATTCGGCCAGCCGATGGGTCAAAACGCGCGTCTTGCCCGTGCCGGCACCGGCCAGCACCAACAATGGGCCGTCTAACGTATCGACCGCGTCCTGTTGGGGTTGGTTAAGATTATTGCCGGTCATTTTTATTTCATATAGTCGGCGAGCAATGTTCTGTCGATTGGCAGGCGCGCCCCCCAACGTTGAATAATGGCGGCCGCCAAATGACAGCCGAGGCTTGCCGATTTTTCCATCGGCCAATGTTGTAGCAGGCCGAACAAAAACCCGCCAGCCAATTGGTCGCCGGCACCGGTGGCGTCAAGCACCTTGATATTTTTTTCACCCGGCACAACCAACATATCTTTCCCCTGTTGCAAGACCACGACACCTTTTTCTGAACGGGTAATGACGATGATGGGGGCGAGCTTGGTGGCGACGCTGATGGCGGTATTAAAATCGGATGTTTTGGTCAGGGCAAGAATCTCCGCCTCGTTCGCGAAGACAATATCGACGCCCTGTTTGATGAGGGCTAAAAAATCCGCCCCGTGGCGCATAACGCAAAAATGGTCGGAAAGGGTGAGGGCGATTTGTTGACCGCGTGGTTTGCTGGTGACAATTTTTTCAAACGCCGCCTTGCTGTCCTGGCTGTCGAAAATGTAACCTTCCAAAAATATCAGGCGGCTGGTTGCCAAGGTTTCTGCTTGTAATTTATCATGGTGAAAAAAAAGATTGCTTCCCAAATTGGCCAACATGGTGCGGTCGCCATGGTCGTCATCGACGAAGCAAAAACACTGGCCGGTGTGGGATTGTTTTATTTTGTGCAAAATTGCCTGGCCGCCGGTTTCGCCAAAGGATTGTTCGAATGTTGTCGCGCCGGCATCGTCGGTGGCGACGCCGTGAAATTGCACTTGGCGCGCCGCGTTGGCGTCGACAAAAACGCGGGTCAGGGCGGCGATGGTGGCCAAGGAATTGCCGACCGAACCACCGGCCATGTTATTCCGCCAAACGAATTTTCTGGCAATCTCATCGGCGGTTTTGTCATCGATAAGGCTCATCGATTTTTCAGGATAGCCCAAGGCCAAAATTTCGGCCTGCGGCAGGGTGATAAGCCGGTCGATAACCACATTGCCAATGCCAATCGCGGTTGCGGGTTGTTTCAAATTTTCATTCATGTTGTTATAGTTATTATTTATGGTCGCACCTTAACGCTGTTTGTGCGGGGGCGCAAGTGGTGCGCAGAATTTTTGTTTTTTGGCCGATAATGGTGTATTGAGAATAACGAAAGCGCGTGTTTTTTTAAAAAACACATAGCAAATAAAATATAATGATTAAGGTTGAAAATCGAAAATTAAAATCGTCGTCGCGCGCCTGGGTCGAACGGCAATTGCACGACCCCTATGTCAAGCAGGCCAAGGACATGGGGTATCGTGCAAGGTCGGCATTTAAATTATTGGAAATTGATAAAAAATGCCGGCTGTTGAACGCTGGCCAGGCGGTGGTGGATTTGGGGGCCGCGCCGGGCGGTTGGTCGCAAGTGTTGCGGCAAAAAATAAATAATGATAAAAAAAATCCGGCCAAAATTATTGCCATCGACCTGTTGGCGATGGACCCCATCCCCGATGTCGAATTTATCTTGGGCGATTTCACGCGCGACGAATCGCAAAGTGAAATCATCGCGTTGTTGGGGGGTAAGAAACTCGATGGCGTTTTATCCGACATGGCGATGAATACCACCGGCCACCAAAGCACCGACCACCTGCGCACGTTATTTCTGGCGGAGCAGGCTTGCGATTTTGCTATCGCGCACCTGGCGCCGGGCGGGTTTTTTGTTACCAAGGTTTTTCAGGGCGGGGCGAGCGGCGGGTTGCTCCAGCGGATAAAAAAATCCTTCACCACGGTGAAGCATATCAAACCCGATTCAAGCCGCAAGGAATCGCCCGAGGTTTATTTGGTGGCGCAACATTATCGGCGATGATTTTTTCTAGCTTTACAGCATTATCGGACAACTTGACTTCGCCGTGATGGTCGGCTTTATTGTTTTGCTATGTTTTTGCTTATCGATAATTACGATAGTTTTACCTACAACGTGGTGCACCTGCTTGGTGCCAGCGGCGTGCGCGACAATTTGACGGTGCGGCGCAACGATGAATTATCGGTCGCCGAGGCCATGGCGATTGGCGACGAGGGGATAATCATCTCCCCCGGGCCATGCACGCCGAGGGAGGCCGGCATCACCCTCGCCCTTATCAAACAATGCGTTAGCGAAAAACGGCCGGTGTTGGGCATTTGTTTGGGGTTGCAGGCAATGGTCGAGGCACTGGGCGGCCGCGTTGAAACCTATCAACCGCCGCGCCATGGCAAGGTGTCGGCGATTGTTTGCGATAACAATGCTTGGCTGTTCAAAAACATGCCGCATGAATTTCACGCCACCCGTTACCACAGCTTGGCCGTTACCAACATGCCGGCCGATTTGCAAACCATCGCCACCAGCCGCGATGACAACCAGGTGATGGCGGTGCAACATAAAACCTTACCCATGGCGGCGGTGCAATTTCACCCCGAAAGTTATTATTCCGAACATGGCGCGGCGATAATCAAGAATTTTTTGACTTTTGTTTCGCGGCAATCTGTGGCAACATCTGGCGCGATGATTGGATTAGATGTCTTAACCGCTAGCTTAAATCGCGGCGAAAATTTGCAACTGGCCGAGGTTCGGTCGGCCTTCACCGCGATGATGGCCGGCACCGAGGATGTAACCGCGATGGTTAATTTTCTGCGCGCCCTGAGCGCCAAGGGCGAAACCGCCGATGAAATAACCGCCGCCGCCGGCGTGATGCGCGACCACGCGGCAAAAATTACCGCCCCCGATAATGCGATTGATATTGTTGGCACCGGCGGCGATTTGAAGGGCACGTTGAATATCTCCACCGCCAGCAGTTTTGTTGTCGCCGGTTTGGGTTTTCCGGTGGCAAAACATGGCAACCGCGCCATTACGTCGCAGGCCGGAACGGCCGATGTGCAATCACAACTTGGCATCAATATCGATTACCCATTGCCCCGGGTGCAGGAGGCCATGGACAAATTGGGTTTTGCATTTTTATTTGCGCCGAAACACCATGCGGCGACGCGCCATGTTATGCCGGCGCGAAAAATGTTGGCCGAGCAAAAGATAAAAACCATTTTTAATATCTTGGGGCCTTTGACCAACCCGGCGTCGGCAAAATTTTATTTGCTGGGGGTTTATGATAAAAAATGGTTACAACCGATGGCGATGGCGTTAAAAAACTTGGGGGCGATTGGCGCGTGGGTTACATGCGGCAACGACGGGTTGGATGAATTATCAATTTCCGGCCCCAGCAGTGTGGTAAAATTGCAAGATGGAAAATTAACCATGGAAAGCGTGACGCCGGCGATGGCGGGTTTACCGACCCACCCGTTGGAAAGCATCAAGGGGGGCACGCCCGATTACAACGCCCGCGCCATTATGGATTTGTTTCAAAACAATATCGGTGGTGATGGCAAGTCGGATGCGGCAAAAAAACTCGCCGGTTTTCGTGACGCGGTGTTATATAACGCGGCCGCCGCGTTGGTGGTGTTGGGGGCGGCGCAAAATTTGAAGGACGGCGTGGCCATGGCCAAACATTCCATCGACAGCGGCGCGGCATTAAAAAAACTAAAAGACTTCGCGGCCTTGACAAAAAGCGCGTAAATGACTTATGGCTCTCTGACGCAATATAAAGATGAGTAAATTGAATAATCCTTTGCCATCATTTGATAAGCCGCCAGTGGTTGAGGTTGTGGTTGGTATTAATTTCTCAAAAGAACTGCTAATTGATGAATTTGATATTGTTAATATTTTTAATGAAATGGGGGGTAAAGACAAGTTTGAATATAGAAGATTACCACTTGATATGCCGACCACAATTGGGCAACAACCATTCAATATAAACTTTTCCAATATGCCACAATTGCCTAAGTATTGGTTGCAAAATAAAGAAAATAAGAATGAAATTATACAATTTCAAAAAGATAAATTTATTTATAATTGGACCAAACAAAATGACCAATCTGCATACATAAGATATGAAAAAGTTATAGAAAATTTTTTTAATTATTATAATAAAATTAATCAATATATAATAAAAGAAAAAACAGAAATCATCCCATCTATATTAGAGCTTGCTTATGTTAATTTAATTGATATACCAGATAATTATTCTGAGGTGTTTAAAGATGTGAGCTGGAATAAGGACGGCAAAGAGATATTGCGCGAACCTTTTACAGTAAATTTAAATTATAATTTTATTATTGAGGATTTAAATAAATCTTTTATGTCGGTGGTAGTGGCCTCTGTTCAGCTTGCAAAAGATGGTAGAAATATGTTAAAATGCGACCTATCAGTAAGGGGCACCCCTAAAGATAAGAATAATTTGGTGGAATGGTATGATGGTGCTCGCGACGCTATTGTTAAGGGATTTGCTGAAATAACCACAGATAGAATGCATAAACTTTGGGAAAGGAAATCATCGTGAACAACCTTGATGTAAATTACAATAATAATATATCAGTAATACTTCCAATACCCGCATATTCACCGCAAAGCGAAATGGCGGCAGTGGGGGTGTTGTATCGTTTGCCCTTTAATGAAGAGTTTAATAAAATTAAAATCGGCAATGATAGCTCAAGAAATGATATATTAAATATACTAAATTATTTATCTCAGTTGCACGATAATTGGAATGGACATGGAGTTATTGCGCCAACATTGGGTGCTATTACCATGGCTAAATTATTTATAAACAAAATACCTTTTAATAAAAGATATCCAGATAAAATAGAACCCGCTAGTGAAGGAGACATCTCATTTATTTGGAAATCTGATAAAAAAAGATTGATTATTACGCTTGATGGATTTTTTGCTCATTTTTCTTTTGAAGAAAAAGATAAAGAAATTGAGTTTGAAGATAATATTCCACTGGACTGCAGTGATGATGGCTCTAAGTTTATTATAGATAAAAAAATATTAGAAAAAATATATTAATTTTATTTAATCTTATGTTAGATTGTGATGATATAGTGAATAGGCTTATTTATTCCCCTTCTTTCGATGGTGATAAATTAGATATTAAAAAATCATTTTTTTTTCAAGAAAGAGATGGATATAAGGAATCTGTTAATTGCAAAAGACTAGTTATTAATTATCCTGATGATATACATGCCATGGGTAATAGGAATTCACATAGCAAAAAAGTTTATAAAGGATTTTCTGAATCTATAATTTCTAAGATAAAGAACATATCAGAGAGAGATTATCGATTTGATATAGAACATACCCCAATTAGTGGGAACCCTGCTCATTGTGATATTGTTTTGAAATTTCCATCTAGTGACATCACTACTAGGCCAAGCAAGAGCATAAGACAATTTGTAATTGATAAGCTTGCTACAACTTTTGAAGATATTATCGAGCCTTAATAGGAACTACAAATCAAAAACCGCGATGACCGGTGTGTGGTCGGAGGGTTTTTCGGCGTGGCGGGGGTCTTGGTCAATGGTGATGGCGGTTAAGCGGTCGGCCAATTGCGCGGTTGCCATGCAATGGTCGATGCGCAGGCCGTTGTTTTTTTGAAACGCGCCGCCGGTGTAATCCCAATAGCTGTAACACATTGGTTCGTCCGGGTATTGCGCGCGGAATAAATCAATCAACCCAATCGATTGTAACCGGCGAAATGCGGCACGCGATTCCGGGTGCAACAACGCATCGCCCGCCATTTTTTTGGTGTCGTAACAATCGATATCCTCGGGGCATATATTGTAATCGCCGACAATCACCACCGGCGTTTCGCCCCGCGCCAGGTTGGCCAGGTAATCATGAAGCGCGGTTAGCCAATCGATTTTGTAAGTAAATTTTTCGCTGTGTTTGCCACCATCGTCAAACACCGGGTTGCCATTGGGGGCGTATATATTAATAACGCGTATGCCGTTGACCGCGATGTCCAAAAAACGGCTGTGGGTTAGGGCCGGCGGGTCGTTGGGCAATTTGTTGCTGATAAGTTTTGCGCCATGGGTTTTTTTGACAAAGGTCGCAACCCCATTGTATGATTTTTGGCCGAGGATGAAAATATCGTAATCCAACCCATCGGCGACATGTTGCAATTCCATCAGCGGGAAATCTTTTTCCTCGCATTTGATTTCTTGCAAACACAAAACATCGGGTTTATTTTTTGCCAGCCACGACAACAACAATGGCACGCGTATCCGCACCGAATTGATATTAAATGTCGCAACCGAAAAGGTCATGATAAACCGCGCCGGCGATTATCCGATGGAAAAACTATTGCCGCAACCGCAACCGCTTTTGGCGTTGGGGTTTTTTATGTTCAGGAATGACCCCATCAATTTTTCTTCAAAATCCAATTGCCCAGCGGCAACAAATGGCAAGGAAACCTTATCAATCACCACCGCCACCGCGTCGTTGGTAAATTCCACATCGTCGTCGTTGGTTTTGTCGGTGAAGGAAAAAATATATTGAAAACCGGCACAGCCCCCGCCCTCGACCATGATACGCAATTTTTGGCCGGCCTTGACCTCGGGGATGGTGGCCAAATGCGCCCGCGCCCGGTCGGTGATGACAAATTGGTTTTCTATATTGGGGCTGGTCATGCTGGTTTTATCTGTTCTGCGCTTGTTTTTTAAATATATTCCTTTCGCGCTCCATTGTCAATTGGGTTGTAAAGTTGCTTGTCAATTGGTGCAAAATCCGATAGTTTTTTTCCATGCCCACCACCCACGATAATTTTTCGCCCCGCGATTCATCCAGCGACTCCTTCCGCGGTGTTTACACCATCCATGCCAGCTTTGGCTTCGCCGAAAATTTGGCGCGTCGCATGGTGGCAATTGCGCGCACCATGGGCGGCGATGATTGGCAAATTGAAATGGCGAAGATGACGCTTTATTTGCCAAATCGGCGCAGTGCCGGCGTGGTGCGAATTGCGCTTCTTAAGGCGGCGCAAGAGATGGGAAGTCATGGTTTGTTATTGCCGCGCATTATGTCGTTGGGCGACATTGGCGATGATATCGATAATGATATTAACAATAGCATGGATGACAACACAGATAAGGACAAGAATGATAGCACAGATAGTGATGCCAGGTTGTTGGCAGATATGGCAAAGAATAAAAACATTGATGAAATGATTGAACCCCTGCCATTGCCCACCGGGCGACGATTGCGGATATTGATGACGTTGATAAAGGCTTTTTATCATCAAGAATTTTCGCGTGACATAACGCCGGGGCATCTGTTGGCACTGGCCAAAAAATTGGCAAGGTTCTTTGACGAATTGACAATCGCCCAACAGGATAAGAAGAAATTATTTGGCGAGGATGTGTTGGCGGCCATCGACGATGAAGAGGTAGCCATGATGTTCGACAATAATG